>NZ_DATCNW010000114.1:0-35484 GCF_036565025.1 Pengzhenrongella sp. | reverse complement strand
CTCGAGGATCTCGGCGTGCCGGACCACGACCTCGGCGCCGGCCGCCAGTCCGCGAACGCGCAGGCGCACCCAGCCGACGGCGTTCTGCCCGAAGTCGACGAGCGTGGCGCCGGACGGTGCGGTCCAGACCTCCCGCGCGGGCAGCACACCGGTGGGGCGCATGGGGGGCCCGTCGGGCGCGACCAGGCGGCCGAGATCCTCGTTCAGCACCTCGACCGCTGCCGTGGGCAGATCCGCGCCGCGTCGCCGCAGGTCCGTGGTCTGCCCGTCGTACAGGTCGTCGAAGATGACGTCGGTTTCGCGTGCCCGCCACGTGCCGTCCGTCGCGAGGACCTGCACGACGCCGTCGGTCGTCGTCACCTCGAGCTGCGCGAGGAGCGCCAGCCGATGGCCGTACAGCGCGCGCTGCTCGGTGTAGCCGAGCCGGCCGCGGTACCACCCGTTGCCCAGCTGCATCTCGACGGCGTTCCCGCCAGAGTGGACCAGGTCGGTGACGTCGTAGACGTGGTAGCGCAGCCGGTGCTCGTAGGAGGTCCAGCCGGGCGCGAGGACGGTGTCGTCGACCCGGTGCCCGTTGACGCTCGGCACGTAGATGCCGTGCGCGCTTGCGTAGAGCCTCGCGGACCGGACCTCGCCGGGCACGTCGAGCTCAGCACACAGGGCGACGGCCGGGGCGTCCTCGGCCCCGATGCCCACCGGGCTCACGAACCGGGCGGACCAGTCGCCGACTTGGAGCAGCCCCGTCTCTACGGCGCGCGGCTCGCTCCAGGGGCTCCAGTCATCGCCGTCTGCCACCCGGACGCGGACCTCGACCCGCTCGCGGGAGAGCAGGGGCGCGGCGGGCCACGGGACGAGAATCTGGTCCCCGGAGGTCACCGCGTAGGTCGCCCGATGGCCGTCGCTGACCACCTCGATCTCGTACGCCGACTGCTCCCAGCCGTCGTCGGCCTCCGGGACGGTCCAGGAGAGCCGGGGTCGCGCTGTGCCCAGACCCAGGACAACTCCATCGTCCGTGCGGTGTTCGACGCGCGGAGCGCCGGGGGCGAGGCACTTGGCCATGTTTTTCTCCGAGAGCTGGGCCGGTGCGGACCGGTAGGACAGGACGGGGCGACGAGATCGGCGCCGCGCTCGGCGAGTGCCTGGGCCGGCGACGAGCTGACCGTGGGTCGCTGCGCTGCGAGTGTGCAACGATCTACGCACGAGGCTAACAAGGGTCGATGCAGGGCGTCAACGTTCGCGCAGACTTCGAGTCTTCGTCACGACTCAGAAGGCTTCTCCCATCGCAATTTACGTAGAACGATCTCGACAGTCGTTAAGATCGAGCCGATGATCAACGCACGTGAGGGCAGAGCACAGAGGTCCGCCGGCTCCACGCAGCGAGGCCCGGCCGGGTCGGACGTCAGGCGCACCACGATCCAGGACGTCGCCCAGGCGGCCGGCGTGTCGGTCTCCGCGGTCTCGAAGGTCGTGCGCGACGCCTACGGCGTTAGCCCGCAGATGCGAGCTCGTGTCACAGTGGCGATCGACGAGCTCGGCTACCGGCCGCATGCCGGCGCGCGCGCGATGCGAGGGCGCTCCTACACCGTCGGGGTCATGCTCGTGGAGCTGACCTCGCCGTTCCAGCCCGAGATCGCTCAGGCCATCAGCGAAGAGCTCGAGCCGACACCCTTCCAGGACATCATCGTGGCCGCGGGAGCATCGTCCGAGCGCCAGAAGCGCAGCATCGAGGCGCTCATGGATCGCCAGGTGGACGGACTGGTGCTGGTCGCGCCCTGGCTCGACGTCGCGTGGATCGAGGAGATCGCGAAGTCGGTTCCGGTCGTCGCCGTGGCGCTCCACGGCTCTCCGAAGAACTTCGACACCGTCGTCGACGATGATCGGCTCGGGGCCCGACTGATGGTTGACCACCTCGTGGCGACTGGCCACCGTCGGATCGTTCACACAAGCATGCCGGCGAGCGGCGAGAGCAGGGCACCGTTCGTGCTGTCCCACACCGCACGTCGGCAAGGCTTCGAACAGGCGATGGGTCGGCACGGGCTCGAGCCCGACGTCATCGAGACGTGGTACTCCGAGGAGGGAGGTCACCAGGCGGCAGTCGAAGCACTCGCACGTAGGGACCGGCCCACAGCCATTTTCGCCGGTGCGGACATCGCAGCGCTCGGGGTTCTGCGCGCTGCTGAAGAGCACGGCCTGCGGGTCCCGGAAGACCTGACCGTGGTCGGCTACGACAACATCTACGCCTCGACGATCAACCGTGTCTCCCTGACCACGATCGACCAGTCCGGCGCACTCACGGGTGCGGCGAGCGCCCGGCTCCTCCTCGAGCGCATCGAGGGCCGGACGACACCTGCGCACTACGTCGTGGCCCCCCGGCTGTTGGCGCGCGGCACGAGCGGGCCCCCAGGCCAGACGCGTTGAGCAGACGTTGGTAGGACGAGGAGTCAGTGCGACTCGCGCGATACCTGGTCCCCGCTCGACCCGACGAGGAAGTCGAGGTCGGCGCCGGTGTCGGCCTGGTGGACGTGGTCGACGTAGAGGCGCTCCCACCCTCGCGTCGGCGCCGCGTAGGCGGCTGCCGCCTCGGCGCTCGGCGCGCGCGTCGCGAGCTCAGGGCGAGCGGCCCGCCGGCGGCGGCCTCCGGGGCGACGTGCAGGACCACGGTGCCGCCTTCAGCCAGCGGCGGTGCCGCACGCGAGCGAATCACCTCCGCGTCCCAGATGCAGGCGTCGTCGAGGTAGTCGACGAGCGGCTTGCCGGTCACGGCGAGCGCGGCCGGGTCGAGCAGGTCGCGCACCTCGCGTAGAACGGCGAGAACCCGCCGGCCCGGAACAGGTCGTCCATGAGGAACCGACCGGCCGACGCCAGGTCGACCAGCAGCGGCCCCCGCGACCCGATGCGGTCGAAGTCCTCCAGCGTCAGGTCGATGCCCAACCGGCCGGCAATCGCCAGCAGGTGCACGACGGCGTTCGTGGACCCGCCGATCGCGGCCAGGGCCACGATCGCATTGTGGAACGAGCCCTTCGTCAGCAGGTCGCTCGGCCGCCGCCCGGCGGCGACGAGCTCTACCGCGAGCCTGCCTGTGTCGTGCGCTGCCTCGAGCAGGCGACGACTCGGACTTCAGGAAGTCCGTCTGGGACAGCGTCCCCGCACGGACCTCCTCGGACAGGCGCCACACGTCGGTGCCGCACCCGAGGGGCGTCCCCCGGAAGGTGCCGGTGAGCGTCGGCCCGCCCGGGACGACGATGGCGGGGAGATCCACCGAGGCCGCGGCCATGAGCAGCGAGGGGATGGTCTTGTCGCACCCCCGAGCAGAATCTCCGCGACGCTCGCGGACGCACTGTCCTCCACCCGGCCGGGCGGGGCCGTCTGCCTCGTCGGCATGGGTCAGACCCGCCTGGAGCTGGACGCGTTCACGATCAGCACCATGGAACGCTCGATCGTCGGCAGCTTCACGTACTCCTCCGACGACTTCCGCGCGGCCGTCGAGATCGTCGCGGGTGCGCCGGACATCGCCGCGGCCCTCATCAGCCGAATAGTGCCACTCGGCGAGGCGCCGGCGGCCTTCACGTCGCTGGCGTCCGGCGATGGCACCCCGGGCAAGGTCCTCGTGCGGATGTCCGCGACCTGAGGGATCAGGTCCTCAGCGCGGATCTCCCCGAACATCTTGCGGCTGTGCTGACCTGACGACTACTATCGCGTAGAACGTTGCACAAGTGAGTGCATCATCAGTCTCGAAGTCCGGCGCTCTGACGTCCGGCGCGGCGGGCACGGAGCCCGTCGGCAGCTCGGTCGGAGGGCTCCGTGCTCCGACCGCTCGAACGAGTGACGGATCGAGGACTACGCATGAGCGCGCACCTGGCATACCCGTGGATGCACGGACGACTCACGGCCGGCGAAAGGGCAGATCTGCTCCTGACCGAGCTGAGCCTCGACCAGAAGATGGCTCAGGTCTCCTGCTACTACCCGACGGACATTACGCAGACCACCGATTTCACCCAACGGTTCCCGGACGGAATCGGTGTGGTGTCGACCCTCGAGGCGCGTTCCGCGCTCACCCTGGACGAGGTGAGCGCGTTCCAGCGCCGGATCCAGTCGGAGGCGATGGAACGCTCCGGCCACGGGATTCCGGCGATCTTCCACATGGAAGGGCTCTGCGGCGCGTACCTGCCGGGGGCGACGAGCTTCCCGTCCGGGCTCGGTCGGGGCGCGAGCTGGGACGTCGACCTGGAGCGCAGCGTCGGGGAGATCGTCGGTAGGCAGGAACGAGCCCTGGGAATCACGCACACCTTCGCTCCGGTCCTGGACGTCTCCCGCGACCCGCGCATGGGACGACAGGCGGAGACCTATGGCGAGGACCCGAGCCTCGTCGCTGCGCTTGGGGTCGCCTACACCCGTGGGCTCCAAGGCGAGGACTCTGCCGGCCGGCGCACCGAAGCGGTCGCCAAACATTTCGTCGGCTCGCACCACACAGAGGGCGGCATCCACGGCGCGCACTGCAACGTCCCGGACCGACTGCTGGTGGAGGTCTACGCCAAGCCGTTCCAGGCGGCGATCACCCAGGCCGGCCTGCGAGGCGTGATGCCCTCCTACAACTCGGTCGCAGGCGAGCCGGTGTCGGGGTCGGCACGGCTGCTCACAACGCTGTTGCGGGACGAGATGGGGTTCGACGGCCTGGTGGTCTCCGACTACGGCGCGGTGGCGAACCTGCAGACCGTCCAGCGCGTCGCGGAGTCCCCGGCCCATGCCGGCCTGGCGGCCCTGCGCGCAGGCATGGACGTCGAGCAGCACGTGCCCCACGGCTTCAGCGCCGAGCTGCGAGATTGGTTCGCGCGGGGACGCGCCGATGTGGCACTTCTGGACCGGGCAGTGCACCAGGTGCTGACCGCCAAGTTCCGCATGGGGCTGTTCGAGAGCCCCTTCGCGCCGGATCCGGCCGAGCGGGACCGCTGCTACGGCGCGCCCGTTGACGCGGCGGTGGCTGTGCAGTCCGCACGGGAATCGCTGGTCCTGCTGCGCAACGACGGCGCGCTGCCGCTGCGGCGCGACGTGCGCACACTCGCCGTGATCGGCTGCCACGCAGCGAGCGCGCGGTTCTTCTTCGGTGGGTACACCCACTACTCCATGGCGGAGGCCAAGCTCGCCGTCAACTCCTCGATGGCCGGCCTGACCACCCGCAGCGAGGACCTCGGAATCATCACGGACACCCTCCCCGGCACCACGATCGAGGCGTCCGACCGTCCTGTCTTCGAGGAGCTGCTGCAGCGCCAGCAGCCCGGTATCCGCAGCCTCCTCGACGAGCTCCGCGTCCGGATGCCCGACACCGAGGTGAGCTGGACCTACGGCTACCCGTTCGCGGGCGACGACGACTCCGGACACGACGATGCCATCGCACTCGCTGCTCGCGCCGACGTCGTGCTCCTGACGCTCGGCGGGAAGCACGGCACGGCCTCGATCGCCTCCATGGGTGAGGGGATCGACGCGACCAACATCAACCTGCCGACCTGTCAGGAGGACCTGATCGTCAAGCTCTCTCAGCTGGGTAAGCCGATGATCGGCGTGCACCTGGACGGCCGGCCGGTATCCAGCGACGCCGCCGACACCCATCTGGCCGCCCTTCTGGAGGCGTGGAGCCCGGCCGAGGGTGGCGCCGAGGCCATCGTCGACATCCTGACCGGTGCCCACGGGCCCAGCGGGCGGCTGCCGGTCAGCGTCGCTCGGAACGCGGGCCAGGTCCCGGTCTACTACAACCACCCACACGGCTCTGCCTGGCACCAGGGCGAGAGTATCGGGTTCCGCGAATACGTCGATGCCCCCCACACGCCGCGCTATGTCTTTGGCCACGGGCTGTCGTACACCAGCTTCGACTACGCAGGACTCACCCTCTCCAGCCACGAGGTGGAGGCCGGCGACACCATCGACATCACGCTCACCGTCACGAACACCGGCGACCTGCGGGGGACCGAGGTCGTGCAGCTGTACCTGAGCGACAGATTCGCGTCCGTCTCCAGGCCGGTTCTCGAGCTCGCCGGCTTCCGCCGGGTCGATCTGGAGCCGGGGCAGGCGGCGCGGGTCGACTTCCGGCTCGACATCAGCCAGGTCGCGTTCCTCGACGCCGACATGCGCTGGCGCGTCGAAGCGGGAGAGGTGGACATCCTGGTGGGCGCCTCCTCCGAGGACCTGCGGCTGACCGACACGGTGTCGATCCGCGCGGACGCCGTGGTCGACGGCGCGACCCGAGGCTTCTTCGCCTGACGACGACCGGGCGCCCCGACCGAGCCGCCGTCCACGGAGACGTCCTCACGTGTCCGTGGACGGCGCGACGCCCGACGCAGGACGCACTCAGGTAATCGGAGTCGAACGCGCTCGGTCGAACGCGCGGACTTTGGCGAACATGTCCTCCAAGAGCCAGCGGACGTCGACGGAGTCGGCGACGCGGACGGTGCGTCCGGGCACCACCGCGTTGGTCAGGCGTGCGTGCTCGTCGAACTCGCGCACCACGTGGTGACGCCAGACCGCACCCTGGGGGTTGAGCACGACTCCGACGGCCGGGGAGTCCCCCAGGGAGCGCAACTCGGTGTCCTCGTCCAGCGTGGCGTTGAACTCCTTGCGCTGGCGCACGAGGTACTCGCCGAGCGGCCCGCAGGGAGCGACTTTCTCGTCGAGCTCGGCATAGCCGACCGAGACCATCGAATACACCGTCCACGGGAGCTGCCAGACGCTCACGCCGGACCCGAGCGGCCCCGGGTCCTGGGTCGCCCGGATGATCATGCGTGCTCCGGGCGAGTCGACGGGCGTGCACTCGTCGGGCAGGGCGCCGAATGGCCGTCGGCGACCTGCACGGTGCCGGTGAGGTCCATGAGGCGCAGGAGGAGGTCGACCTCCGCCCGGCTCTCGGCCATGCTCTCGGTGGTGCGGCGCGTCCCGAAGTGGGCGGGGATGATACGGACCAGGTCGATGGACGGGGACAGCAGCGCGTGCACAATCGCGTACTGGTCGTCCGCCTCGTTCTTCGCGTCGCTGTTGACAATCAGGCGTCGCCTCGTCGTCGGTCGTTCCCCTCTCCCAGCGGCCCGCGACCGAAGTGGTCTGCGCGGACGGGCAGGTCTAGGCCGCGTACCGTGACGGCCGCCAAGCTCAGGGGGCGGCCCGCGCAGCAGCGAGCAGCTTCAGGCGCTCTGCGCGGCGCTCCCGTTGCTTCCTTGGGTCGGCGACCGGCGCGGCCATCTGGAGCTGGTGGGTGTAGAGGTGACGGGGAGCGGTGGAGACTTGATGGGCCTCGCCCAGCTCGACGATCTTGCCCTGGTACAGCACCCCGATCCGATCGCTCACCTGGTTGACCACGCCGAGGTCGTGGCTGATGAACAGGTACGCGACCCCGGTGGACAGCTGGATCTCCTTGAGCAGTTTGAGCACGCGTGCCTGGGTGGTCACGTCGAGCGCGCTGGTCGGTTCGTCGCAGACGATGAGCGCCGGCTCGAGGGCCAGCGCTCGGGCGATGGCGATGCGCTGCCGCTGCCCGCCGGAGAACTCGCGCGGGTACCGCCGGGCGGATCCGGCGGGCAGGCCGACAGCGTCGAGGAGCTCGCGGACCCGGGCCCGGCCACCCTCCACGCCGACCGCCTCGAGGGGCTCCACGAGGATGTTCTCCACCGTCATCGCCGGGTTGAGCGAGGAGTACGGATCTTGGAACACGACCTGGATGTCCGTGGCGATCTTGCGGCGACGGGCACGGGAGATGTTGCTGATCGTCTGCTCACGGAACGTCACGGTGCCCTCGCTGACCGGCGCGAGCCCGAGGATCGCCCGGCCGATCGTCGTCTTGCCCGATCCGGACTCTCCTACCAGGCTCAGCGTCTCACCCGCCGCGATGTCGAAGCTCACGCCGTGGATGACCTCGGTCACCTTGCCACGCCGGCCAGGAAACTGGACGACCAGGTCCTGCACTGCCAAGAGTGGGGTCGACATGGGTCAGATCTCCATCAGCTCGACGCTGCGCGACGAGGCGAGCAGGTCCTGGGTGTAGGCGTGGCGGGGCGCGTCGAAGAGGTCGTCGACCTCGGCGCATTCGACGATGTGGCCGTCCTTCATGACGCTCACGGTGTGGCAAAGATCCGCGACCACGCCAAGGTTGTGGGTGACGAGGAGCATCGCCAGGCCGCGCTCCTCGGACAGTTCGCGCAGCAACTCGAGCACCTCAGCCTGCACGGTCACGTCGAGCGCCGTCGTGGGCTCGTCCGCCACGATGACGTCGGGGTCGGACGCCACAGCACCGCAGATGAGCACGCGCTGCGCCATGCCGCCCGAGATCTCGTGCGGGTACAGCCGCATCACTCGCTCCGGATCAATGATCCCGACCCGGACCAACAGCTCGATCACACGCTGCCGGGCGTCTCTCACCGACAGGGATCGTGCGGAGCGCAGGCCGCGGATCAGCTGCGACCCGATGGTGAACGAAGGGTCGAGGTTCGACATGGGCTCCTGCGGGATGTAGCCGATCCGTCGTCCCCGGGCCGCTTGCATCCTTGCGTGGCTGGCCATGAGGTCCTCGCCGTCCAGCAGGACGCTTCCGCCCAGCACCAATGCCTCTCGCGGCAGGATGCCGAGGGTGGAGAACGCGATCTGCGACTTCCCGGACCCGGACTCTCCGACGAGTCCGTGGATCTCACCACGGCGCAGATCCAGGTCGATTCCGTGCACCACCTCGTTGACGCCGCCGTCTGCCGTTGGATAGGCGATGCGCAGCCCGCGGATCGAGAGGAGCACGTCGTCCGAGCTGCCCACGAGAGCGGAGTCGGTCGGCGGCAGTTCCTCGAGCTCTCGGAGCGCGGACTCGATCGCCCTGCGCCGTCGTCGCGCCGGCAGGACCTTGCTTCGGGCGGAGGACTGCAGGATGTCACCCAGCGCGTTGCCGAGCAGGAGCAGGGCGAGGATGGAGAGGCTGATGACCAGGGACGGCCACACCACACCCCACCTGTTGTTGTAGATCCCGTCGAATGAACGCTGGAGCGTCATGCCCCAGGACGCGCCTGCTGGGTCGCCGAGCCCGATGAACGACAGGCCGGCCTCGATCCCGATACCGGCGGCCGCGATGCTCGAGGTTTGGATGATGACCGGTGCACGGACCGCCCAGAGCACGTGCTTGCCCACGATGCGCAGGTCGGAGAGCCCGACGACGCGCGCCGCATCGACGTACAGCTCGCCCCGCACACCCACCACGATCGATCGAGACAGCCGGTACGTGTGCGGGGCGACGAGGCACCCGAAGACCGCCATGGCGACCGGGAGATTCGGGCCAGTGAGCGCGAACAGCGCGATGAGGAGCACCGGCGCGGGTAGTGACATCAACGCGTCGGCGACGAAGTTCGCAATCGTCTCGAACTTGCCTCGATAGAAGCCGGCAACCAGACCTGCCACGACACCGAGGGTCACGGCGACCACGACGACGATCACGACCGCGACGAGAGTCTGGCGGGTGCCCCAGATCAGGCGAGACAGGATGTCGTATCCGGCGGAGTCGACGCCCAGCACGTGTCCCGCGGTGAACGGCGGCGCGTTGGTGGCGAAGATGTCCGTCTCCGGAAGATCGAACGGTGCGATCCAGGGGGCGGACGCGGCGGTCAGGACAACGATCGCCAACCAGGCCAGGCACAGCGCGCCCTGGGCGTCCCGGAGCAACTCGACGACGACGGGGCGCCGTCTGGCGCCACGAAAGTCGTCGGGGGCGGGCAGCGTAGCGGGAACGACAGCGTCGAGGGGGGCGGTCATCGGTGTCTCGCCTTCGGGTTGAGCAAGGTGACGCCGAGGTCACTGAGGAAGTTGACCGTCAGCACGATGAGGAGCGTTACGAGCACGGTTCCCATGACCATGGGCACGTCGCTGCTCAGGGCGGCCGACTGGCCGAGCTGACCGACGCCTGGCAGGGCAAAGACGATCTCGATGAAGACGGCACCGGCGAACAGGCCCACCATGGTGAGGTTCAGTGCGGTGAGTCCCGGCACGGCGGCATTGCGGAGCACGTTGCGGAAGATGACTTCACGTTCCTTGACCCCGCGGGCACGCAGGGTACGCACGTAGTCGCGGCCAAGTGTGTCCAGCACCGCTGCACGGAACATCGCCGCGACTCCTGCGCTCGTCCCTACGAGAAGTGAGACGACGGGCAGAGTCACGGATGCGGCCCAGGGGGAAAGGCCCTGCTCGATCGGTACGTAGCCGGTGGCGGGTAGGAGACGCCAGGCGACTGCGAACGTGAAGACGAGGACGATTGCCACGACGTAACCCGGTACCGCCGCCCCGAGCACGGTGAAGAACTGGACGAGCCGGTCGACCCACCCTCCCCTGACGGCCGCAGTGACCCCAAGGATCACGCTGATCACGGTCGTCAGGAGGAGGGTGATGATCACTATGGTGACGGTGACCGGCACTCGGTTGGACAAGGCGTCCCTCACGGTCTGCCCCGTGTAGAACGACGTGCCGAGGTCGCCCGTGGCAGCCCCCGACAGCCACTCCCAGTACTGCGTGAGGAGCGGCCGGTCGAGCCCTAGCTCGGCGACCTCACGCTGGATGTCTGTTGCGGTGGCATTCAATCCCAGGACCGAACGCGCGACGCCTGACCCGTTGCTGTACATCATCGCGAAGGTCGCGAAGGTGACGGACAGGATCACACCGACGGAGCGTGCGAGGTTCTTGAGCAGTGAGAGCGCCATGGCCAACCCTTCCGGTGAGTTCGCTGGGACCTACTTGAAGTCGATCAGCTTCGGGGTCAGCCCCTCGGGGTCGGAGACATGGTCGATGGTGACCGAGTCGCTGTGGGCGTAGAAGAAGTCCGGGTTTGCGATGATCACGTTCCACGCCTGGTCGACCACGTACTTCGCGATCTCCTGCTCGGCGGCCTTCCGCTCCTGCTCGTCGCGGTTGACGATCCGCTTCCAGGCGGCGTCGATGGTGGCGTCGGACTGGTGCGACACATTCCAGAAGCCGTCGGTGAGTAGACCGTTCTTGATGTCCTGCACCGCGTCACCGGAGTTACCCAGCGGCCAGAGCACCACCGGGTAGGTGCCGCTCAGCAGGTCGTTGTAGGTGTTCGCGCCGGACAGCGGCGTCTGCGTCACCTTGATGTTCAGCTTCGCGAGCTGCTGGGTGACGTACGGCAGGATCTCTGCCTGCATCGGGATACCCTCGACGGTCGGGAGGTTCAGAGTGAAGCCGTCCGCGAAACCGGCGTCCTTCATGAGCCCCTGCGCCTTCTCGACGTCGTACGGGTACGGGTCCTTCAGGTGCTCCAAGTATCCGCCGGATCCAGGACGGAAGATCTGGTAGGACGGCTGGGCGTGGCCACCGTACAGCTTGTCCACGACCGCCTGCTTGTCCATGACCATGTTCATCGCCCGCCGCACCCGCACGTCGCCCAGCGCGGGAATCTTCTTTCCGGCCCGGTCGGTCAGGATCAGCCGCATGGTCGCCGAGCCCTTGATCGTGGTGATCGCCAGGCCCTTGGCGTTGTCGACCTCGTCGTAGGTCGACGCGGTCGAGGGCACGCCGTCGATCTGCCCCGTCTTGAGCGCGCTGATCCCCGCGGTCTCGCTCTGGATGACCTTCACCTTGAGCTTGTCGTAGGCGTATGCGTCGGCGTTCCAGTAGTCCGGGTTCTTGGTGAACGCATACACCTGACCGGTGGTCGTGCCGTCCTTGTCGAGGATGTACGGGCCCGAACCGAGCGGGGCGTCGAACTTCTTTGACTTCAGAACGGCCGGGCTGGAGATGAAGGGACTGCAGGTCAGGTTGCTGATCAGCGGCTGCGGCTGCGGCCACGTGACCGTGAAGGTCCGGGCGTCGGGCGTGTCGAGGGTGATCCCCTTGTAGTTCGCCGTGTTGCTGCCGTTCTTGCTGATGTAGTCGAAGTTGGCCGCGACCGCCTTGGCATCGACGGGTGTCCCGTCGGTGAACTTCTGCCCCTCGCGCAGGTGGGCGGTGAATGAGCGGTTGTCCTTGCTGATCTCCCACGACTCGGCAATGCCCTTGACGGGCGCGCCGACCTCGTTGCAGTAGACGAGCTTGTCCCACACCGCTTCTGCCACCCAGTTCTGGTAGCCGGGCTGGTTCGAGGGGTCCCACCCGTACGGCTGGATCGTCGCGCCGAGGGTGAGTGAGTCACCGTGTCCGCCGGCAGCGGACGGTTCGGGCGAGTCGCCCGAGCCTCCCGAGCCGGCCGCGCACCCGGCGAGCAGCGCGAGCGCCGCGGCCGAAGCTGCCATACGTGCATGGATGCGTCGCATTATTACCCCTTCGTAAGGTGACGCGTCATCGCGCCGCTGCGAAAACCAGGAACGTCGCGACCCGATCTTTCGACGACTCGGGCGTGCAACGTTCTACGTCCGGGACTTTACGGTGACCCGCGCGAGCATGTCAAGAGACGACGGCGACTGGTTCACACCATTGCGGTCCCGGAAAACGTTGCCCACTACGGTACGATCGCGGGCCATGGCGAAGAAGCAGGAGTCACGGGGCGCAGCCTCGCCACCAGCGGTGGAGGCGACGAAAAGCAGCCTGCGTCGCGCAACTCTGGAGGACGTCGCGCGCGACGCGGGCGTCTCCCTCTCGGCCGCCTCCAAGGTGATCCGCGGGGCGTACGGGGTCAGTCCAGAGATGGCCTCGAAGGTGACCAGCGCAGTGGAGCGGCTGGGCTATCGACCCAACACTGGAGCCCGGGCGATGCGGGGACGGTCCTACACGATCGGCGTCGTCGCTCTCGAACTGAGCTCGCCCTTCCGCGCCGAGGTGGCCCAGGCCATCAGCGCGGAGCTCGTGCACACGCCTTTCCAGGACATCATCGTGACGGGCGACACCTCAGCTGGGCGTCAGAAGCGGATCATCGAGGCGCTCCTCGACCGGCAGGTCGACGGCCTGGTCCTCGTCGCCCCGTGGCTCGATGTCTCGTGGATCCAGAAGGTCGCCAGCCAGGTGCCCGTGGTCGCGGTCGCGCTTCATGGCGATCCACAGAACTTCGACACGGTCGTCGACGACGACCGCCTGGGAGCCGAACTCGTGGTCGACCACCTGTCCTCGCTCGGGCACCAACGAATCGCCCACACCAGCATGCCTCCGGCTCCGACCGGAGGCGGATTCGTGCTTTCGCACACGGCGCGCGCGGAGGGCTACGTCCAGGCGATGGAGCGGCGGGGGCTGCGTCCCGATGTAGTGGAGACTTTTTACTCCGAGGAGGGCGGCTACCGGGCCGGTGTGGAGGCTCTGAGTCGAGCCGACCGACCCACGGCGATCTTCGCTGGTGCGGACATTGCAGCGCTGGGCGTGCTGCGAGCAGCTGAGGAGCTGGGCCTGCGGGTCCCCGAGGACCTGTCGGTGGTGGGATACGACAACATCTATGTCTCCACGATCAAGCGTGTGTCCCTGACCACCGTGGACCAGTCGGGCCAGCTCACCGGCGCGGCGAGCGCCCGGCTCCTGCTCGAACGAATCGAGGGCCGCCTGGCGCCATCTCGCTACGTCGTGGCACCTCGACTGCTGACCCGGTCCACGAGCGGCCCGGCACCCTCGATCGCCGGCCCGGACTGAACCTCGATCCACCGGTCCTCGTTTCGGCGAGGTCTGATCGGGCTTGGGGTGCGTATTTTGTGATTCGGGCGTGGACGAGTTGCCGGTCTGTTCCGGGTCTTCCACTTCGGGCCCTTGGTTGCGCCGCTGGGGCTGGGTGGTCAGGTCGTGGGGATCGGAGGTCCGCCGGTGGCGGTGAACATCGCTTCCCAGGCGTCTTCCCACGGCCATCGCTCGGGCAGGTGCAGGCGTAGCAGGCGGGCCGATCGGGCGATGCGCGCCGGCACTGCGATGAGCTGGGCCCAAATCGTGGCGGTGGTCGCCCGGGCGTGGAACCTGGAGGCCTGGGTCCCGGCGGCGCGGGTGAGGCTGAACGCGATGGCCGCGAGCACGAGCCATGCCCCGTTGGCGTTCATGTGCCCGGAAGGCGGGTGCGCGAGGGCGCCGTCCTTGAGTTCGGCGATGACCTTCTCCACGATGGCGTGGTCGCGGTGGGTGGCCTCGGCCGCGAGCATGAGCTCGCGGGAGTCGGTGAAGCCCGCGTGGTGGCGCCAGGTGGAGAACAGGGCCCCACCCGCGCGGGCCGCGGCGATGACGTCATGGTTGTAGTACGCCGAGTCCGCTCGCACGGCGACCTGCCCCGTGGAGCCGGCCTTGCGGGACGTGGCCAGGGCATCGGAGACGAGACGGGCCGCGCCCTTGGCGGAGTTCGTCGGGCTCCGCCGAAGCCGGGTCGCGGCGATCACAGGTGCTGACAGTGGGGTCGAGACGATCGCGAGCAGAGCGTTCAAGCCCTTGACCACCCGTACCCGTACCCGGCGCCCTGCTTCTGATACCCGTAGGTCGCCTTGATCGTGTCGTCGATGTCGAGGGTAGGCGACCTGGTCGGCGCCGACCAGCAGCGGCGCCCTTGCCGCCGTGACGCAGCAAGGTCCATCGCGTCGATGGTGTCCGCACCGGCGACCATCCCCGCGACCAACACCCCGATCTTCACGTCCGGGTTGGCCCCGGCCGACCCAGCGACCCGCACGTGGGTGGCGGCCAGGTCGTGCCGCCCGGCCCGCTCGGCCAACCTCATCACCGGCATCGGGCCGGCGCACGACACGAGGTTCGGGTCATCGAAACCCGCCGAGGCGGTGTGGCGAACTCGCATCTACCGGGTGACCTTTTGCTTTGGTCCGTTGGAGTCCTTAAGCGGCTCCATCGTCCCAGGTCAGAAGGACATTCGTCTGTCACGACCCACTCGCGACATCACATTCACCAGTGGATCGAGGCTGAACTGCGTGTCGGGTTTTGTGGCGCCTGATGAGGTCGGCATACCACTCTGCGGACTTCTTCGGTATCCGCTCCAGCGAGTCGGGGTCGACCGCTGCGATGCCGAATTTGATGCTGAAGCCCGCCGACCACTCATAGTTGTCCATGAGTGACCACAGGTAGTAGCCGCGGACGTCGAAACCCTCCTCGACGGCCTTGGCAATCCATTCCAGGAAGCCGCGGACGTACCTGATGCGCTCCTGGTCGTCCAGGGGGTTCACATCAGGGAAAGATCCATCGGCGTAGCCGTTCTCGGTGATGAACACCGGGCCGGTCCAGCCGTAGTCGTCGCGGACGATCTGCAGGGCCTCGTAGACCGCGCGAGGGTAGAACTCGGATCCGTTGTCCAGGAAGTTGCCGCCCGGATGCGGGTTGCTCTGCGCCCACTGCTCGGGGTCCTGCTGGCGGGCGTCGACGACCACGCGGGAATACACGTTCAGGCCGAGGTAGTCGACGGGGGCCTCGATGACTTCCTGGTCGCCTTCGCGCATGTCCGGGGCAACACCTTCGGTCTCGAGGCGAACCAGAAGGCGGTCGCTGAAGCCGCCTCCACGCAGGAGGTCCAGGAAGTACCGGAACCCGTCGTCCTCTCCTTGTTGTGCCAGGTGGAGGTCCTCGGCGGAGTCGGTAGCCGGCTCACGCTTCCAGATGTCGAGGGCGATCCCAATCTCGCCGGGCGAGCCGGCTGCACGGAACGCCTCGACTCCCCGGCCATGCGCGAGCATCCCGTTGTACGTGGCTTGACGACCCGCCTTCGGGTCGCAACGGCCGGGAGCGAAGCGTCCGACGCCGTATCCCATCCACAACGCGATGGGCTCGTTAAGGGTGGCCCAGCGGCGTACCCGGTCACCGAGTGCGTCGAACGCGACCGCCGCGTACTCACCGAACCAGTTGGCGACGTCCCGGTTGGCCCACCCGCCCCGGTCCTCCAGGGCCTGCGGAAGGTCCCAGTGATAGAGCGTGACATTGGGTGCGATGCCGGCCTCGAGCAGCCCGTCGACGACGCGGTCGTAGTAGTCCAAACCCTTGCGGTTCACGCGGCCGACGCCGTCAGGGAGGATGCGCGGCCAGCTCAGTGACATCCGGTAGCTGTCAACGCCGAGTCGCCGCATGAGGTCGATGTCGTCGCGATACCGGTGATACGAGTCGCAGGCGACGTCGCCCGGGACGTCGTCGTGGACCTTCCCCGGAGTGTGGCCGAACGTGTCCCAGATCGAGGGGCCCTTGCCGTCCTCGTCCCAGGCGCCCTCGATCTGGAAGGCGCTGGTCGCCACGCCGAACTGGAAGTCCTGGGGCAGAAAGATCTCGCTCATGCGGTCCTCGTTCGTGGGTTGATCGCGGGTATCTCGGCCCGCGGCAGGGATGAATGCCGACCACTTTTCAGTAACGGTACGGACTCACGCGCAGGACGCCTGAAAGGCGCGTGTTCTGCCGAATGGGGAAGAGCTCAGATTGCGTTTGCTGGATGGCCGGCAGCCGAATCCACTCGCCCCCGCCCTCCTCGTCGCCGTTCAGTCGACGTCGCACCTGCCATTCGCCGTCCTGGAGCTCCAACTCCTCGACGGACAGCCACCCAACCCGCGCGCCGCCTGGACCCAGCGCTCGAACCGCGAAGCCGCGACCGATGACGTAGTACAAGTCCTCGCCCACCCGTGCGATGCACCCCACAGCGTTCTTTTCCGAGGGGAAGATCTCGGAAAGGTGGCTGGCGGAGATTTCGAGCGTTTCCCCTTCGAAGAGGCGCCTCGTCGGCGTTTCATCGGTGAGCGTGAATCCGTGCAGCTCAGCATCCGGATGCTGTTGCAGTACCTTTCGCAGAGCGGAAAGCAGCCGGAAGGCGTCGCTCACGTCCGGGTAGTAGGGCTCGTCGGCGCTCATCAGGTCGAACGCAAAGGGAGCGACGCCGGCCGCGCCCAACTCACCGACCGCAAGGAACATCTGCTCGACCCCGGTGCGATTGCACTGCATCTCGGGAATGAAGAGAATGCCGTCTATCGACCGATATTCGCTCGCGATGACGTCGAAGTTCCCGAAGTAGAGATCCGGCGCGAGAAGGTCGAGCGACGGTGCGAGCGCCCGCCAGATGCTCGCGGTGTGCCGGAGCGGTCCTCCGCTCGGATACTCCCCAGGCCGGACGCCGCCGGCGAGGCCGAAACCAGCCTCTCCACCGTCGCTCTCAGCGTTGGCGTCGACCCACGCGTTGGCGTAGAGGGGCACGTCGAACTCGACGCGGCCGGCCCGGGCCACCGCATCGAGGTATGACGCATATGCCGCTGCCATGAACGCCTCGTCGGCCCCTTCACCGAAACTGCTCGCCCAGTCCTTGCCCGACTCGGGCGCCTCCGCCGACCGCCGGAGCGCTTCGTTGAGGCGGCCCGAGCCGGCGCGAGTCACCGCGTCCTGCACGTTGTCAGGAACCGGAGATGCCCACGCCTTCTCGGCGAGCACGCTGCGGTCCCTCGAGTCACCGAGCACGCCGACCTCGTTTTCGACCTGAACCATGAGCACCGTCTCGCCGTCGTCGTGCTCGCTCAGATGACGCATGAACGCCGCGAAAGCACGTGCGTCCGCGTCGCGTGCCGCTCGGCTGAACGGGGAGATCGCGTCGATGGAAATGCCGGGCGCTATTTCGATGCGAGGAAAGCGAACGGGGTTCGTCTTCACCCAGGTCGGCACATAGGTCGACATCCCGTTCTTCCAGGTGCCGAACCAGAGCGGGATGACGTGGAGCCCTCGGGTGCGAGCGGCGTCGAGCAGCGCGTCAACGAGGCTGAAGTCGAAGGCACCCTCCTCCGGCTCGACCGATTCCCAGGCCACCGGGGTGAGAACAGTGTCGACGCCGATCCGCGCAGCAGCCTCAAACGCCTCGGTGATGGCGAACGGGGTGCTAGAGCCGGAGTTGTGAAGCTCGCCGCCCACGATCAGGTAGGGCTGTCCGCGAAGCATGAAACGGCCGTCGACGAATCGGCGGTGCGGACTCTCACTCATCGGTCTCCTCATCATCAACCTCTTCCTGGCGCGCACCATTCGGCTACTCCAAGCAGTTCCGGCGGATCAGCCGCAGACCTCCCATGTCCCGCTGGCGAGTAGGACGCCGGCCTCCGTCGTAGAACGATGCACGCTGAGTCTGAAAGATAGGGGATGGCGGCCTGACGCACAAGTCCCCTTGCGGTCCGGTTGGCCGGTCCCCGGCAGGTTCCTGCGCGGCCGCTGCGGGCTGTCATCACCGCATGTCGTGGCCCGCGCGCCGGTAAGCGGCCCAGCGAGGTCCTGCCGGGATAGCGGCTCGTCGCCAGACGCCGCGGCGCCGAGCTCACGATAGGCCGTTGACCGCGCGGCACGGCCATGCTAGTTTCATGAAACGTTCCATGGAGAACGTTCTACGCAGCGCCGCGGTAGACACTGAAGTCCCTGCCCCCTGCGCTGGAAACCCCCAATGAAGGAGGACCATGGCCATTCACTCCACCCTCGCCCGCCGCGGAGGAATCGGCGCCCTCGCAGCAACGTTGCTGCTCGGGACCGGACTCGGCACAGCGGCGCCGTCGCTAGCAGCCCCTGCCGAGTGCGCCACCATCGGACGCGCCATGCAGGTAACTGCCGACTGCCTCGACCCGACCTACGCCACGCCCGTCATTGACAGTCAGACCGACGAAACGGCGCCCACACCACATCACCGCGTCCGGGGACATTTCAAGGACACAAATATCCAATTCACGATCTACCTCCACTCGCAGGAGAACAAGGCGCAGTGGAAGGGGCGGTTCTTCCAATACACCTACCCCATCGTGTTCCCTGGCGCGCAGGACACCTCCATGGCGGACGACCGGGCCATCGGGTTCGCGCTCTCCAGCGGCGGGTACGCCGTGCAAGCTGGAAACAAGTCCGTTGCCCTGGGATACCGGCACGCGGCCGCCGCCGCGAAGTTCGCGAAGACGGTGGCTGCTGAGTACTACGCCAGCGACCGCCCCATTTACGGGTACCTCTACGGTCCTAGTGGTGGCTCATTACAGACCGTCGGAGCCGCCGAGAACACCACCGGGGTGTGGGAAGGGTTTGTGCCGTTGGTTCAGGCAGTACCCCAGCCGACGAGCTACAACTTCCTCGGTCGAGCTGCCGCCCAGCTCATCCTCGGTGACAAGGACGACCAAATCCGGGCGGCGCTGCTGCCGGGCGGCAGCGGCGACCCGTACGCGGGCCTCGACGAGGCCGAGCGGGCCATGCTCAAAGAGGTGCACGCTCTCGGTATCCCCTGGAAGGGCTGGGAGTACCCCGACTACCTGCTCGGCCGTACCGAGTGGCAGTCTGGCGGGCTCAATCAAAGCGCCCCGCTCGCAAACGATCCCACGTACGTCAACGACTTCTGGAACACGGAGGGCTACCTCGGCACGGAGAACTCCGCGCTGGGCGAGCGTGTCCGGGCCAAACTGGCCGGGGCGGGCGACACCGTTGCGAACCGCTGGAACATCGCCAATCGATTCTATTACCGTTACCTTGTCCCGGCCGCCAGCGAGGGGTGGATCGGGCTCGACCAGTTCCGCAAAGCTGACGGCACACCGCTCTATCCGCAGCGGCCCGTGAGCGCCCCTCCGCTCTCCGCCGCCGTCTCGGGCTATACCCCCTTCGACGGCTCCGTCAACGGGAAGGTTATTGCGGTGTCCAACCTCTACGACACCGATGCCCTGCCGTTGCACACCGACTGGTACCGCCAGCGCGTCGAGGCGAGCCTAGGCAGCGCCGCGGCAGATACGTACCGGGTCTACTTCAACGACCACGCGGACCATCAGGACGCGCCGGTCGCCGGAGAGCGGGCCAAACACCTCGTCAACTGGTATGGGATGGCCGAGCAGGCACTCCGGGACGTCGCCGCTTGGGTCGAGGACGGTGTGACGCCGCCTGCCTCCACCAGGTACCAGGTCAACGACGCTCAGATCGTCGTGCCGGACAACGCAGCCGCCCGCCGCGGAATCCAACCCACCGTCGACCTCACCGCACAGAGCAAGAAGATCGCCAGCACACGGGTCGGCCAGGCGGTCACGCTCAAGGCCAAGGCGCAGGTGCCGCCAGGCGCCGGAGAGATCGTCAAGGCGGAATGGGACGTCGACGGCGACGGCGTCTACACGGACGCACCGCTCACCCGGACCGGGAACGTCGTCACGCTCCAGACCACCGCCACCTTCGATCAGCCGGGCACATACCTGGTCGCGCTTCGCGTGTCCTCGGAACGCGACGGCGACCCGACGGCCCGGTTCGCGCTGGCGCAAAACCTCGACCGAGTCCAGGTCGTCGTCACGCCCGCAGGCTGAAAACCCCGACCCCTGGACCATCGGCCATGACAGAGCCCCCCGCAGCACTGCGGGGGGCTCTGTCAACGAGTTCGGCTACCGCTCATCGGCCCCGAGGTGTGCCGGCTTCCATGCGGTGGTTGCGCGTCCGACGACGCCTGGGCGCAGCGCGAGGAGCGCTCCCCCGCGGTCGGTCTGGCGAACGCCGTCCTCGGCCTTGCCCGCCGTGGTCACGACAAGCACGTCGAGGTCCGGCCCGGCGAAGGCGCAGCTGGTGGTCAGCGGCGCGCCCGTCTGGACCACCTGGAGCAGTCGCCCCGCCGGCGAGAAGCAGCGCAGCTCGCCCGCGCCCCAGATCGCGACCCACACGTTGCCTTCGGCGTCCACCGTCAGGCCGTCGGGAGAGGCGTCGCGGATCTCGACGAGCGCACGTCGTGGCCCGACCGTGCCGGAGCCGACGTCGTAGTCGCGGACGTAGAGCGTCCCCGGCACGGTGTCGACCTGGTACATGCTCGACCCGTCGGGGCTCCACCCCAGGCCGTTGGAGAGGGTGAGGTCGTCGTCGACCACGATGACCGTGCCGTCGTGCTCCAGGCGCCAGAGCCTCTCCCCGCCGGTGCGCCCGTCCTGCGCCAGGCTGCCGACCAGGTACCGACCGGCGGGGTCGCACGCGCCGTCGTTGAGCCGGCTCGCCACACCCTCCGCGACGAGTCGGACGCTCCCGAGCGTGGTGCCCGCGGCATCCCGGTGCTCGAGGTGGCGGGTGCGTGCGAGGAGAAGTCCGCCGTCCTCGGCGTGCACGGCGGCACCCAGGGTCGCGCCGCACTCGACGGCGAGCCGCGGAGCTCCCAGCTCGCCTCCGTCGAAGGTGGCCTCCCACAGGTGCCCGCGGTCGACGTCGACCCAGCGCACGACGCCGCCCTGGAGATCCCACGTCGGGCCCTCGCCGAGCGTGCACCGGACGCCCGCGACCACCGTGAGCGCGTCGGAGCCGACGTGTGCCGGTGCGGTCACGGGGTCGGGCCCGATTCGTGGTGAGGGGCTTCAGTGCGATTCACGCGACACCCGGTCCCCGCTGGACCCGACGAGGAAGTCGAGGTCGGCGCCGGTGTCGGCCTGCTGGACGTGGTCGACGTACAGCCGCTCCCAGCCCCTCGTCGGCGCCGCGTAGGCGGCGGCCGCCTCGGCACTCGGCGCGCGCGTCGCGAGCTCCTCGGCCGGCACGTCGAGCGTCAGACGGCGGCCCGGGACGTCGAGCTCGATCCAGTCACCGGTGCGCACCAGCGCGAGCGGGCCGCCGGCCGCGGCCTCCGGGGCAACGTGCAGCACCACGGTGCCGTACGCGGTCCCGCTCATCCGCCCGTCGCAGATGCGCACGACGTCTCGAACGCCGGCCTCGAGCAGCTTCTTCGGCAGCGGCATGTTCGACACCTCGGGCATGCCCGGGTAGCCCTTGGGGCCGCACCCGCGCAGCACCATGACCGAGTCGGCGTCGACGTCCAGGTCCGGGTCGTCCACCCGGGCGTGGAAGTCCTCGATGCTGTCGAACACCACCGCGCGTCCGCGGTGCTTCATGAGGTGCGCCGAAGCGGCCGCCGGCTTGATGACGGCACCCTGCGGGGCGAGGTTGCCGCGCAGGACCGCGATGCCCCCCTCGGCCAGCAGCGGCGTCGCACGGGAACGGATCACCTCCGCGTCCCAGATGGGGGCGTCGTCGAGGTAGTCGACCAGCGGCTTGCCGGTCACGGTGAGCGCGGTCGGGTCGAGCAGGTCACGCACCTCACGCAGAACCGCCAGGAACCCGCCGGCGCGGAACAGGTCATCCATCAGGAAGCGACCGGCCGGCGCCAGGTCGACCAGGAGCGGCACCCGCGACCCGATGCGGTCGAAGTCCTCCAGCGTCAGGTCGATCCCCAGCCTGCCGGCGATCGCCAGCAGGTGCACGACGGCGTTCGTGGACCCGCCGATCGCGGCCAGGGCCACGATCGCGTTGTGGAACGAGCCCTTCGTCAGCAGGTCGCTCGGCCGCCGCCCGGCGGCGACGAGCTCTACCGCGAGCCGACCGGTGTCGTGCGCTGCCTCGAGCAGGCGACTGTCGGGCGCGGGAGTGCCGGCGACGCCGGGGATGACCGTCCCGAGAGCCTCGGCCAGCAGCCCCATCGTCGAGGCCGTGCCCATGGTGTTGCAGTGGCCCTTGCTGCGGATCGTCGACGACTCGGACTTCAGGAAGTCCGTCTGGGACAGCGTCCCCGCGCGGACCTCCTCGGACAGGCGCCACACGTCGGTGCCGCACCCGAGTGGCACCCCCCGGAAGGTGCCGGTGAGCATCGGCCCGCCCGGGACGACGACTGCCGGCAGATCCACCGAGGCCGCGGCCATGAGCAGCGAGGGAATGGTCTTGTCACACCCCCCGAGAAGGACGACGCCGTCGATCGGGTTGGCCCGGAGCATCTCCTCCGTGGCCATCGCCGCCATGTTGCGCCACAGCATCGCCGTGGGACGGACCTGGGTCTCCCCCAGAGACACGACCGGCAGCTCGAGCGGGATGCCGCC
This sequence comes from Pengzhenrongella sp., assembly GCF_036565025.1. Classification (NCBI taxonomy): domain Bacteria; kingdom Bacillati; phylum Actinomycetota; class Actinomycetes; order Micrococcales; genus Pengzhenrongella; species Pengzhenrongella sp. The sequence goes on along the minus strand of NZ_DATCNW010000114.1, from coordinate 12,787 downwards.
CGCCTCGTAGACGCCGTTGCGCACGGAGGCCGCTACCTCGGTCAGGTGCATGTTGCAGGGCGTCAGGTCCGAGGCGGTGTTGGCGATCGCGATCTGCGGGCGGCCATCGAATGCCGATCCCGGCACTCCCCGCCGCATCCAGGCTCGGTGGATGTACGCATTCCGGTCATCGCCGGAGTACCACGCATCGCTGCGGAGGGTCATCAGGATTCCAATCTTCTGAACGCCGTATCATAAGGCGGAACGACGACGAGCGTACGCAGGTCACCGCCGGCTGTCGAGACCGGCGGACGTCGCATGCCCGGCACCTCGGGGCAACAGAGAATCAGTGGCAGGAGCGTCAGGCGGTCGAGCCCTGCACCAGCCCCGTGACGATGCGCACGTCACGCAGGAGGTCGGCCAGCGGGGTGCGATAGGCGAGGGCCGAGACACTGATGGCCCCGGCCGGGTACGGCCCGGGCCCTCTCGCGGCGGGCACGGCCACGCAGTTGACGCCCACCTCGTTCTCCTGGTCGTCGACGGCGTAGCCCCGCTCGCGGATGCGCGCGAGCTCGGCCACGAACGCGTCCGGCTCGGTGATCGTGTGCTCGGTGCGCGGTGACAGAGCGTGGAGGTCGAGCCACCGACGGACGGCCGTGTCGTCCGGAAGGACGTTGCTGAGCAGTAGCTTGCCGACACCCGTGCAGTACGCCGGATTTCGCCCCCCGATCGTGGAGGTCAGCCGCACTGCGCCCGTGGGCGGGTCCACCTTGGCGCGGTACACCACCTCGGCGCCGTCGAGCACGGCGTAGTGGGCGGTCTCGCCGAACCTGGTCGCCAGCGCTCGGAGCGCGGGCAGGACGCGCACGTGCTCCGGCCTGGCCTCGTGATGGGCGAAGGCCAGCCGCAAGAACTCGTCACCCAGGACGTAGTGCCCCACGCCCTCCTTCCTCGCCAGGCCGGCACGCGTGAGCGAGGCAAGCGCGCGGTGCACGGTCGACTTGGGGCTCGCGACGGCGCGGCCCAGCTCCTCGAGGCCGGCGCCATCCGGTCGCTGAGCCAGCTCGATGAGGATCGCAAGGACACGGTCAGAGCCCACGAGATGGTCGCCGGCCGCAAGCTCGTCAGTCATGACCGCATGCTATCAGCGACATTCCGACTGTTGGAACGAAAGCATTTCGAGTGGGATTCCCTTCCGCTCCGAGGCGAGTTGTGCCATCCTTGGGAACACCGTTCCGAATACGTGAATCTAGTCCGTGGAGTTCGGCGCTGTCTCGACCCAGCCCTGTCAGGCGCACGTCATCGGCGTCGACGGTCCCTCCCATCCCACTGGAGTCCACTTCCATGAAGCTCATGCGACTCGGCGCCCCCGGCGCCGAGCGGCCGGTGGTCCGCCTCGACGCCCAGCGCTACGTCGACGTCTCCGACTGCTTCGACGACTTCGACGAGCGGTTCTTCGGCTCGGACGGTCTCGTCGCGCTGCGCGACGTGGTCGCCGAGCGGGAAGCGGCCGGGCAGACACAGGCGTTCGCCGATGAGCGGGTCGGTGCCCCGATCGCCCGTCCGCACCAGATCCTGTGCATCGGCCTGAACTACAGCGACCACGCCGCCGAGACCGGTCAGGCAGTTCCCACCGAACCCATCCTGTTCACGAAGTCGCCGAACACGCTGGTCGGGCCGTTCGACGACGTCCGGATCCCCCGCGGGGCGACGAAGCCGGACTGGGAGGTCGAGCTCGGCATCGTCATCGGCCGGCGCACCAGCTACCTCGACTCCCCCGAGCAGGCGCGCGACGCCGTCGCCGGCTTCGTCGTCGTCAACGACGTGAGCGAGCGCGCGTTCCAGCTGGAACGCGGCGGGCAGTGGTCCAAGGGCAAGTCGGCCGAGACGTTCAACCCAGCCGGTCCCTGGCTCCTCACGGCCGACGAGATCGAGGACGTGCTCGCACTGGACATGTGGCTCGACGTCAACCGCGCGCGGCGGCAGACCGGGTCGACCGCGACGATGATCTTCGACCCCTGGGTGATCGTCCATCACCTGAGCCAGTTCATGGTGCTCGAGCCGGGCGACCTCATCAACACCGGCACTCCGCCCGGCGTCGGGATGGGATTCAACCCGCCGGTGTGGCTCCAGGCCGGGGACGTCATGGAGCTGGGGATCTCCGGTCTCGGCTCGCAGCGCCAGAACGTGATCGGTCCGCGCTGATGCGCGCCTTCGTCATCACCGGCCCCAACCACGGCGAGGTCCAGGAGGTGCCCGAGCCTGAGGCAGGCCCGGGACAGGCCGTCGTCGACGTCGAGCGCGCCGGGGTATGCGGCACGGATGCCGAGATCTTCTCCGGCGCGATGGCATACCTGGAGACCGGCGACACCGTGTACCCCGTGCGGATCGGGCACGAGTGGTGCGGAACTGTCAGCGCCGTCGGGCCAGGCACGGACGAGTCGTGGCTCGGCAAGCGGGTCACCGGTGACACCATGCTCGGCTGCGGGCACTGCCCGCTCTGCAGGAAAGGACGCCAGCACCTGTGCGCCGACCGCTTCGAGATCGGGGTCCGGCACGGATGGCCCGGGGCACTCGCGGAGCAGCTCCCCGTCCCGGCGTCCGCGCTGGTCGAGCTGCCGGACTCGGTGGACGAGGTGCTGGGCGCGCTGGTCGAGCCGGGCGGTAACGCCCTGCGCAGCGTCCGAGGAGCAGGCCTGGTCCCCGGCTCCAGGGTCCTGGTCCTGGGCCCCGGAACGATCGGGCTCCTCGTCGCGCAGATCGCGGAAGCCCACGGCGCCGAGGTACACCTCCTGGGGCGCAGTGACCGGTCGCGCGAGTTCGCCGCTGGACTGGGCTTCAGCCGGATCTCGACGCTGGAAACGCTCGACCGCACCGTGGACTTCGACGCCGTCATCGACGCGTCGAACGACGTTCGGATGCCGGCGCTCGCGGCGAAACTGGTGACACCAGGCGGGCGCATCGTGCTGATCGGGCTGGCGGGAGAGCCCAGCCTCGTCGACACGCGGACGCTTGCCCTCAAGGACGTGACGGCCGTCGGCGTGCTGAGTGCGTCCGGCGGGCTGCAGGGCACCGTCGATCTGTTCGCGTCCGGTCGCGTCGATCCCCGGCCGCTCGTTTCCGCGACGGTCGGCCTCGAGCAGGTCGCCGACGTCCTGCGCGGTCAGCGCCCGCCTGGCTCCGGTCCAGGTCCCAAGATCCACGTCGACCCCCGGCTCTGAGTGCCCCGCCGAGCAGGCGGCCGCCGTCCCGTTCACGAAGGAGTGACCCATGCACGCACTGGTCCTTGAGGACTTCAATACGATGACGGTTCAGGAGCGGCCGGACCCGACGGCGGGTCCAGGTGAGGTGCTCCTCGCGGTTCTCGCAACCGGCATCTGCGGCTCCGACCTGCACGGCTTCACCGGCAAGACGGGCCGCCGTGTCCCGGGGCAGATCATGGGCCACGAGACCGTCGCCCGGGTCGTCTCGGTGGGCGACGACGTCCATGGGCTGGAGGTCGGCGCCCTTGCCACGCTGAATCCCGTCGTCGTTCCGGAGCGGGAGGCCGCCGCGTGGGCCGGGCGAGAGCACCATCACCCCGACAAGTACGTGATCGGGGTCAGGCCCGACGTCGTCTCTGCCTTCGCGCAGCTCATCGTCGTGCCCGCGCGCAACGTCGTGCCGCTGCCGACGGGCATGCAGCCCGAGCACGGCGCGCTCGTCGAACCGGTGGCGGTGGCGGTGCACGCCGCTCGGCGCGTCGACGCCTCCGCAGCCACCTCCGCACTCATCGTCGGCGGCGGACCGATCGGCCAGTCTCTCGTCCTGACGCTCGCCCGGGCGGGCGTCACGCGAATCCTGGTCACCGAGGTCGACCCGGCCCGCCGCGATCTGATCGCGCGCCTGGGCGCAACGCCTCTCGACCCCACGAGCGGCCCGGTCAGCGACCAGGTGCGAGCGGCGCTGGGAGATCTCGCCGACGTGGCCTTCGACGCGGTCGGGGTCTCCGCGACGGTGGCGGACGCACTGTCCTCCACCCGGCTGGGCGGCGCCGTCTGCCTCGTCGGGATGGGTCAGCCCCGCCTGGACCTGGACGCGTTCACGATCAGCACCATGGAACGCTCGATCGTCGGCAGCTTCACGTACTCCTCCGACGACTTCCGCGCCGCCGTCGAGATCGTCGCCGGAGCGCCGGACATCGCCGCGGCCCTCATCAGCCGAATAGTGCCGCTGAGCGAGGCGCCGGAGGCCTTCACATCGCTGGCCTCGGGCGATGGCACCCCGGGCAAGGTCCTCGTGCGGATGTCCGCGACCTGAGGGATCAGGTCCGTATCTGAGCTCCGGGTCGTTCCGCGTCAGCGACGGGCCCAGGAACTTCTGCGGCGAGGACCGACGCTGGCGCGAGTGGTGTCGAGGTCGTGCCGTCATTCTCCTCAACCAATCCAAGAAGCTGGAGCAGATATGAACGACAACGCGGAACGACCCCCATCTTCCCTGACCCGGCGAGGCGTGCTCATCGGCGGCGCGGCCGCAGCCGGAGCGGCCCTGACCTCGGGGCTGCTCGGCTCGAGCTCGGCCTCGGCCGCCCAAGCGGTCGGCCCACAGATCCTCGTCGACCTGTTGCAGCCGGGCTCCGACTTCCCCCACGTCTGGGAGCGCGCTATCGCCGGCGACTGGGCCAAGCAGGCGCTTCGCCGGGACTACCAGGACCAGCTGTTCACGTGTCACGACGAACTGGGCATGCAGTCGCTTCGGACTCACGGGATCTTCAACACCTCAATGAGTACGGCCGACTCCACCTTCAACGGCGGCCGGACGCGCAACCCGGCCTACACGCAAGACAATTACTCATGGTTCAACATCACTCAGATCTACGACGCCCTCGTGGACCACAACATGCATCCATTCGTAGAGCTGAGCAGCATGCCCGAATCGCTGCAGCTCAGTGCCCCGCCATTCAGGGGCCTGCTGTTCGACTTCAACCAGATGCCACCGGCGGACTTCGCCGCCTGGGGGAAACTCGTGGGCGCCTTCGCCAAGCACATGGTCGACCGGTACGGCATCGCCGAGGTACGCAAATGGCCGTTCGAGGTCTGGAACGAGCCGAACCTTTTCACGTTCTACGACGGCGACCAACAGTCCTACTTCAACCTGTACCGGTCCGCCGCCGAAGCCATCAAAAATGTCGATGCCTCGTTGCAGGTGGGCGGCCCCGCGACCTCCGCCGGCCAGTTTTCGTTCGGACCGCCGCGCATGCCCGGCACGCAGTACTACCGCGAGTTCATGCAGTGGGCGACCGCCAACAACGTGCCGGTCGATTTCGGCACGGCGCACGGCTACGAGACCGACAGGAACATCGGGCCGGAGGGGACGGCAAGCTTCTTCAAGCAGAACCGCGCCGACACTCCCGCGGGGCGGCCGCTTTACATCACCGAAGTCAACGTCTCGTCCACGAACGACCCGAAGCTGGACAAGTCTGATGCCGCCGCGAGTTTCCTGCGCACGGTCATCGAGACCGTCGGAGTCGTCGACGCGCTGGCTATCTGGACCTTCAGTGACATCTACGAGGAGCTTACTCAGGCAGATAACCCCTTCCACGGAGGCTTCGGGATTCAGACGATCCACGGCATCAAGAAACCTCTGTACCGATTGCTGCAGATCCTCCACGGTGTCGGGGACAAACGCGTCCCACTCGCTCTCACCGGCGCGCCCAGCACGGTTGGCGGAATCGCGGTTACCGACGCGAAGGGTGCGGTCGACGTGCTGCTCTACAACCACGCACTCGCTGGCCCGCACCAAGCGCCTGCCCAGCCCGCCACCCTCACCGTCAATCTGAGCGGGGTGGCGCCGGGAGCGAAGGCACGAGTCCAGTACATCGACGAAGACCATACGAACCCCTACCGCGAGTGGCTCGAACTCAACTCACCCGAGTACCCAACTCGTCCCCAGTTGCGCGCGATCAGCGACGCCAGCGAACTCCACGACCGCAGACTTGACATTACGCAAGGCCGCGGCCGCGGCGACCTCAGCTTCATGCTCACGCTCCCGGCCGAAGGCGTCGCTGCGGTGCACATCTCCCGAGGAAACTGACGCCAGACATGGCGACAAGCCACTGTGTTATCGCTAACACGGTCGGCGCCGATTCACACTACTTCAACGATGAGGTGATCCTCTTGCGCAAATGGAACATGATGGTGGCTGCAGCCGGGACGGGATTGGCAGTGCTGCTGACCGGTCTCGGTGCCGGCCCTGCGGCGGTTGCCGACCCCACGTACCCGGAGTGGAACAACAATCCCGACGTCTTCGAGATGGGCAGCGAACCGGCTCACGCGACCTTGATGCCGTACGAGAACGTCCGGCAGGCCCTCAAGGCAGACCGCACCGACTCCGACTATCGCCAGGACCTCGATGGCGACTGGCGATTCCAGTGGTCGTCGAATCCCGCCGAACGCCAGGTCAACTTCTACGACTCCGCCGTGGACGACTCAGCCTGGGACACCATCCCGGTGCCTTCGAGCTGGCAGTTGCACGGGTACGACCAGCCGATCGGCACCAATTCGATCCTGCCGTGGACCGGCGCCAACGGGCTGGGCGAGCAACCCAGCCCCCGCGGCAACTACCCGTTCGCGCCGACGAGGCTCAACCCGGTCGGTCAGTACCGCACCACGTTCGACCTGGCGAAGGACTGGGACGGGCGCCGCACCTTCATCCACTTCGACGGTGTGGAGTCCGCGTACTACCTGTGGGTCAACGGGAAGAGAGTCGGCTACCGCGAGGACAGCTACACCGCCTCGGAGTTCGACATCACGCCCTACCTGCACGCCGGAAGCAACGACGTCGCCGTCGAGGTCTACAAGTTCAGCGACGGGTCCTACCTGGAGGACCAGGACAACGTGCGTCTGTCGGGCATCTTCCGCAGCGTGTACCTGATGTCCACACCTACGGTGCATCTACGCGACTTCACCGTCCGTACGCCGCTTGACGCGACCTTTACCAAGGGCGAACTTCAGCTCGAGGCGGCACTGCGCGACTACGCCGGCACCCGAACCGGCCAGGCCTACGGCGTACGCGCACGCCTGTTCGACGGCGTCGACAGGGGCGCCAAGGAACTCTGGAAGAAGCCGCTGACCCTCTCCACCAAGGTCGGAGCGAAGGGAACCGACGCGGTCGTGAGTGGCTCGGCCGCAGTGAGCAAGCCGCGGCTGTGGTCCGCCGAGACCCCGAACCTGTACACCCTCATCCTGGAGCTCACCAACTCCCGAGGCACGGTCACCGAGACCCTGTCCACGCGGGTCGGGTTCCGTGAGGCCGAGATCATCGACGGCGTCTACAAGATCAACGGCAAGACCGTCAGCGTGCGAGGGGTCAACCGGCACGAGTGGAACGCCCGCACCGGCCGGACCCTGACCACCGAGGAGATGGTCGATGACCTGCGTCTGATGAAGCAGAACAACATCAACGCCGTGCGAACCTCGCACTACCCCAACGACCCGCGCTGGTACGACCTGGCGGACGAGTACGGCATGTACGTCTTCGATGAGGCCGACCTCGAGACCCACATCAACCGGGTCGATGCCGCCGGCCTGCCGAACCTGCCCGGCAATCGCCCCGAGCTGACCGCGAACGTGATCTGGCGGATGCAGAACATGGTCGAGCGGGACAAGAACCACGCGTCGATCGTCGCCTGGTCGCTGGGCAATGAGGCCGGCGTCGGCGCTAACCTCGAGGCGATGTATGCCTGGACCAAGGCAAACGACCCGACCCGTCCCGTGCACTACCAGGATCGAACAGGCTCCGTTGGCAACGTCGTCCCGGCTGCGATCTCAGACTTCGACGGCGACTTCTACCCGTCGCTGGGGGTCGTGGCCAACCCGCCGTCCGTCGGTCTCGAGGATCGCGTCAACCGCGACCCCCGGCCCTACCTGATGACGGAGTACGCGTACAGCGAGGGCAACACTTCGGGCTACCTTGAGGAGTACTGGGCCATCATCCGGCGCCACCCCCAGGATCTGCAGGGTGGCTTCATCTGGGACTGGGCAGACAAGGGCCTCTTCTGGCCCGTGCCCGGCAAGCCCGGGGAAGAATATCTTGCCTGGGGCGGCGACTGGAACGACAACCCGAACGAGGAGAACGCCCACACCAGCGGCATCGTCCTTTCGGACAAGACCCCGACCGCAAAGCTCGCCGAAACCAAGCTGGCCTACCAGCCCATCCAGATCGCCCCGGTCGATCTCGCCGCCGGCACCCTCCGACTGACGAACGAACAGCTGTTCACCGACCTGCAGCCCTACACCCTTCGGTGGACCGCCAGCGAAAACGGCAAGGTCGTCGACCGCGGCAGGGAGACGGGCAAGAATCTCAAGGTCGGACCGCAGCAGACCGCCGACGTCGATATCAACTACCGGCTCCCGCGCCGGGTCACCGCGGGCGCCGAGTACCGCCTCAACGTCGTCCTCGAGCTCGACAACAAGACATCCTGGGCACCGGCCGGCCACGTGGTCGCACGGGCGCAGTTCGACCTGCCTGTCCACACCCCTGCCGCGCTGGGGGTGAGCCCAACGACGCTTCCGCCCATCGAGCTCGCCGACCAGCCCACGACGGTCGACATCGCTGGGAAGGGCTTCTCCGCCCGGATCGACAAGGCAACCGGGCGCCTCAGTTCCCTGGCCTACGACGGCAAGGAGACACTCACCAGCGGCCTCATGCCCAACTACTGGCGCGCACCCAACGACCAGGAGCTCGGGTCCATCTCCATGCGGCGCTTCATCCGCGAGCCGTCGCTGCCCTGGCGCGGTGTCGGCGAGGACTGGGCGATCAGCGCGGTCGACGTCAGCACCCCGTCGCCGTCCACCGTGGTCGTGGCCGTCCGAGGGACTGTGACCACGAAGATCCCCTTCAAGCCGAGCAACCAGATCACCACCTCTCCGCAGACCGTCACCTACACAGTCCATGGCAACGGTGAGGTGAAGGTCGCTACCTCCTTCTCCCCTGTGACCGGAACACCCAACCCGCAGGTGATCGGAACCACCCTCGGCCTCGACCCCCAGTTGGGCAACATCAGCTGGTACGGGCGCGGTCCGCTGGAGACCACAGCCGACCGCAAGTCGGCCGGATTCTTCGGCCGGTACTCCGGTACGGTCGCCGACCAGGTCACCCCTTTCACGATGCCGCAGGACTCGGCGAACAAGGCCGACACCCGATGGGCCGCCCTCACCGACGACGCCGGCAGGGGCGTCCTGTTCGCCGCCGAAAGCAACATGTTCTTCAACGCTCAGCTCAACACGCCCGCCGAGATCGCGGACAAGCGGCACTGGTACCAGGTCCCCAAATCCCACCAGGTAGTTGTCCGCGTCGATGCGTCACAGGAAGGCGTCCAGGGTGGCAACTGGGACGTCATCTCCCGACCAGAGAAATACAGCAACACCCCCGCCAAGGGCCCGTACACCCACGTCTATCGAATCATGCCGCTGAGGTCGGGAGACGACCCCATGCGTCGCGCCTCGGAGTTCGTCGGCACTGCGCAGTGACGCATCGGACGCGTTGCGGCGGTCGCCACACAACCCGACGCTGCTCGGCTCGAGCACGGCTCGTCCACCACGGCGCCGCGCCTCGTCACGACCCTCTAGACGCTTGCTAGCAGGGCGTTCATCACGTCGTGAGCGGGCGCAGCGCCCGATTTTCGCCTCGCACCTGATACTCAGAAGGACTGGCCCGCCGCCGATAGGTGCTTCGACGAGTTCAGCGGGCGGCGGGAAGTGAGTGCGGCGACGGTGCGAGTGGGTTCGGTGATCTCGACGAGCGCGACGGCAATGCGCCCGTTGAGCGAACCGGGAGTGCTGGGCCGGATCACCCCGTTCCTCGGCATCACCTCCATCGCGATGCTTCTCGTGTTGTTCGCGCCAACGGCGTCGTTCGACGCGCATGCGCTCATCGCGGCAGCGGTCGTCACGGCTTCGCTGGCCACGATGGCGCTGACGCTCCCATGCGGGCGCTGGCCCGCGTGGACCGAGGCGATACTTCCGTTGGCGTGTTTCGTCGTGGTCGCTCTGCTTCGCCAGGCAGAGGGAGGCGCGAGTCTGCGCAGTGCCCCGCTGGTCCTGCTGCCCGCCTTCTGGCTCGCGATCTACGGCAGCCGACCTCAGCTCCTGTGCTCGATCGCAGGCACGGCAGCAATTCTCGTCGTGCCGAGAATCCTGAGCGGTTCGCCGCTGGACCTGGTCGCCGACTGGGGTGGAGCGGGGCTCTGGGCCGCCACCGCGTTGCTCGCGGGGTCCGCCCTCCAGGAGCTGGTCGGCCAGACGCGCCAGCGAGCGGCGGACATCGCCGCCCTGGGTGCCATCACCCGGGCCACGTTGGCGGGAGCCGATTCGCGACCCGAGCTCTGCTCCGCCGCTCAGGTCGTCACCGGCGCAGCCTTCGCGGTTGCTGCTCGAGCCGGCCGACGACGACGTCCTCGTCGCGACCGCGTCGACCGACGGGATCGACCTCGGGTCCATCCGCATCGATCCGACGGTCGAAGGCTCGGTCAGCATGAAGGTCTGGCGCACGGGTGAATTGGTCTACGTGCCGGATGCCGCGGCCGACCAGCGGACCATGAAGGGTCTCGTCGAGCAGACCGGAGCAACCGGGGTGCTGTTCGCGCCGGTCACCCGGGACGGACGACGGCTGGCGGTCCTGGTGGTCGGATTCGCCACCTCGCGCCCGCGGTTGCCTGAGCAGTCGCTGTACATGATCGAGCTCGTCGCCGGCGAGATCGCCGCCGCGCTCGACCGCGCCGAGCTCGTCGCCCTGTTTGCCAAGCAGGCCCGCACCGACCCCCTGACCGGCGCCGACAATCGCCGCAGCTGGGACGAGCAGATGGACCGCGAGCTGGCCCGCGCCCACCGGACCGGCGACCCGCTCACGGTGGCGATGATCGACATGGACCATTTCAAGCTCTACAACGACACCCGCGGCCACGGCGCGGGCGACGCGCTGCTGCGCGGCCTGGTCACCGCGATCCGCGCGGAGCTGCGCCCCAGCGACCTGATCGCCCGCTGGGGCGGCGAGGAGTTCGCTGGGGCGTTGCCCGACTGCGACCTGCAGCAGGCGAGGGCCGCGGCGTCCCGCCTGCTGCTCGTCGTCCCCGACGGCCAGACCATGAGCATCGGACTGACGCAGGCGGAGGACGAGGACACCCCGCGAACCCTTATAGCCAGGGCCGACACCGCGCTCTACGCAGCGACCGACGCCGGTCGCGACCGGGTGCACGCCATCGCCCGGCGGGTCCTGCCGGCCCGGGCACTGCTCACCGCGGCAGAGACGCCACGGCCCTTCTGACGACTGCTGCGCTGCGCCGTCACCCGGCGTAGAAGCCCCGGGTCCTCCCGTCGACCAGAGCATCCGAACCGATCGACATCGTCTCGGTCAACCGCAGGTCGTCCGAGGATGCGCCCACCAGCACGTGCACCTCGCCGGCTTCGACTCGCCAGAGCATGTCGGCGTCGAGGAACGCCAGCTGGCTGACGTCGAGTCGGAAGTCGACCCGGGCCGCCTGCCCCGGCTCGAGGCTCACCCGTCGGAAGCCGGCGAGCTCCAGAACGGGCCTCGAGACCGAGGCGAACCTGTCGCTCACGTACAGCTGGACGACTTCCGTACCGGGCCGCTCCCCCTCGTTTGTCACAGTGAGCGTGATGTCGATCGTGTCGCCGGCCTCCACGCGGTGCCTGGAGAGGGCCAGTCCCGCGTACTCGAATCTGGTGTACGACAGCCCATGACCGAAGTGGTATCGCGGCGTGTGGGGTGCATCGACATAGTCGGGGAAACCGATGCTCTCGCCCTGGTGCCAGGCCGAGCCGTAGGGGTGGTTGTAGTACACCGGGACCTGGCCGGAGTCCCGAGCGACGGTGACCGGCAACCGCCCGCTGGGCCCGTGGGCACCGGTGAGCACGTCGACGATGGCCTCGGCGCCTCCCTCGCCCGGGCTCCACGCCTCCAGGAGAGCCGCCAGATGGGTGTCGGCGGCGTCGCTCGACACCGGTCGACCATCCAGGTGTACCCCGATGATCGGCTTGCCCAGCCGAGCGAGCTTGACGATCAGGTCCTCCTGACAGGGCGGCAGATTGATGTTCGTCGCGTCGATTCCCTCCCCCATTGAGGCAATGGATGCCGTGCCGTGCTTGCCGCCGAGCGTCAAGAGCACGACGTCCGCGCGCGCGGCGAGTGCGATGGCCTGGTCGTGTCCGGAGACGTCGTCGCCGGCGAACGGGTAGCCGTACGTCCAGCTCACCTCGGTGTCAGGCATCCGCACGCGGAGCTCGTCCATGAGGCTGCGGATGCCTGGCTGCTGGCGCTGCAGCAGCGCCTCGAAGGCAGGACCGTCGGACGCCTCGATCGTGGTGCCGGGGACGGTGTCCGTGATGGTCCTGAGATCGTCGCTGCGGGTCGCGAGTCCGGCCATCGAGGAGTTGGCCGCGAGCTTGCCCTCCGCCATGGAGTAGTGCGTGTCCCCGCCGAAGAAGAACCGCGCGCTCGCCGCGTGGCAGCCGATCACCGCGAGCGTCTTCACCTCCGGCCGCAGCGGCAGCGTGCCGTCGTTGCGCAGCAGGACAAGCGACTCGCGCGCCGACTGCACAGCCACCGCCGAGTCGAACGGCGACTGAAAGGAGCTGTCCCGCTCGTCGGGACCCGGCGCGAAGGGGTGCTCGAACAGCCCCATCCGAAACTTGGCGGTGAGGACCTGGTGGACCGCCCGGTCGAGTAGCGCCACGTCAGCCCTTCCCTCCGCGAACCAGTCCCGCAGGTCGCCGCTGAAACCCTGCGGCACGTGGAGCTCGACGTCCATACC
>NZ_DATCNW010000113.1:0-1837 GCF_036565025.1 Pengzhenrongella sp. | reverse complement strand
GTCCCCGCCGGCGGCGATGAACGCCACTGCCCGCTCGCCGACCGAAAGACCGCTGACCTGCCTCGAGACGCCGACGTCGTCGCTGATGATCACGCCGCGGAAGTGCAGGTCACCGCGCAGCATGCCGGTGACGATCGCCGGTGAGAACGCGGCGGGATGGTCGGGGTCGATGCGGGTGTAGATCGCCGTCGACATCATCACGAACGCGACGCCGTCGCGGATCGCAGTCGCGAACGGGGCCAGGTACGGGTCGTGGCGGGTGGTCACCCTGTCGAGGACGCCAGTGGTGAGGTCGGTGTTACCGCTGACCCGCCCGAGCCCGGGAAAGTGCTTGACCGTGGCGTCGACCCCGGCCGCCGCCAGGCCCTGCGCGACCGCGTTGCCGTGGCTGCTCACGCTGGCCGGGTCGTGGCCGTACTCGCGGTCCAGGTCGCCGATCGGCGGGTTGCTCCCGAAGTTCGCCGGGACGGTGTCGAGCACCGGGCCGAGGTCGACGTTCACGCCCGCCGCCCGCAGTTCGGCCCCCCACTGCTGTGCCTCGGCGCGCAGGGTCGCCGGTGCGACGGCGCCCTGCTGTAGCGCGCTCGGGATGGCCGAGAAGCCCGGCCCCTGCAGGCGCTGTACCTGCCCGCCCTCCTGATCGGTGGCGACGAACAGGCCGGCCTGCGCGGGCGCCCTGGTCTGCAGCTGGGCGGCGATCGTCGCGGTCTGCTCCGTACTCAGCTGGCTCGTCCCGTCGAGGATGACCGATCCGACGTGGTACGTGCCGACCGCGGTCACCGCCGCCGCGCCGAGACCGGTGCTCGGGCAGTCGACCATGAACAGCTGCCCGACGCGCTCGGCCTCGCTCATCCGGGCCAGGACACGCCGCGCGAGGCTGGTGGTGGGCGGCGGGGTGGTCGAGGTCGTTGTTGGCGGCGACGTGGCGGGCCGCGGCGAGCTGTGCCGGGTGCTCGCCCCCTGGCTGCTCGGGCTGGGCGTGACCTGACCAGTTGACGTGGTGGACGAACACGCGCTCGCCGTCAGCAGCACCGCTGCAGCAGCCAGGCAGGCACGTCGACGCATCAGCACATCCTTCCCTACCGCCGGCGTTCGCTATGGCCCCGACATGTTGACGCGTGCGGGGCCGGCCGGGTTGCAGCCGGTCGGCGGTAGCTCTCGCGTCGCCCGCTACCCGCTGACCCAGTCGAAGGTCTTGGTGACCGCCTTCTTCCAGTCGGCGTAGAGGGCGTCGCGCCGGGCCGCGTCCATCGACGGCTCCCAGCGTTTGTCAGCCGTCCAGTTCGCGCGGATCTCCTCGGTCGAGGACCAGAAGCCGACAGCGAGCCCCGCCGCGTAGGCGGCACCCAGGGCCGTCGTCTCGGTGACCACCGGCCGCACCACCGGCACGTCGAGGATGTCGGCCTGGAACTGCATGAGCAGCTCGTTGCCGACCATCCCGCCGTCGACCTTGAGTTCGCGTAGCGCTACTCCTTGGTGAGTGAGCATTGCAGCGACGGAGGAGCGAGGAGCGCAGCGATTGACGGTCCAGTCGGCGTTCATCGCGTCGACGACCTCACGGGTCTGGAACGCCGTCGCCTCCAGGGCCGCCCGCGCGAGGTGGCCGCGGTTCACGAACCGGGTCAGGCCGACCAGCGCGCCGCGGGCGTCCGGACGCCAGTAGGGCGCGAAGAGTCCGGAGAACGCGGGGACGAAGTACGCCCCGCCGTTGTCCTCCACCGTCCGGGCGAGCGCCTCGATCTGCGCCGCGTCGGAGATCAGGCCCAGGTTGTCGCGCAGCCACTGGACCAGGGAGCCGGTGACCGCGATCGAGCCCTCCAGCGCGTATACCGGTGCC
>NZ_DATCNW010000112.1:0-17158 GCF_036565025.1 Pengzhenrongella sp. | reverse complement strand
CCTAACGTCCGAGCGTTGACGTCCTATAGGACGTCAACGCTCGGACGTTAGGGGAAAGTCATCGCGGCCTTGGAGGGACTTTCGGGCGACGCCCGGTGTGGAGGGACGCGCGTGGGACTGGAGTGACACGTGGGGACGATGTGACATCCAATTCTGTCTCAGGGTCACCATCCGTCACTCGCGCGTCCCTCCGCACCGCCAGCCCTACGCTGGAGCGCCATGGCCCGACGCGGTTGTCGGCCGGCGGGCCGGTCGGGAGGGCGGCCGGTGGGGGCTGTCAGCGCAGGGCGCGGGCCGCTCCGCGGATGGCCAGGACGCGGACCAGTGCGACGACGGCGCCGCTGATGACCGCGGCCAAGGCGATCTCGAGCAGCCCGGCCTCGCCGGTCTCGTCCTCGGGGCTGGGTAACGGGTGTCCGGTGAACGACTTCCACAGGGCCCCGACGGTCTTCTGAGCGACTATCGCGGCGCCGAGCGCTGCCGCCGTGCCGACCAGCTTCGAGATTGTGGTGCGGGTGGACTTGTCGGCCACGGGACCTCCTTGGGGCGGGTACGCCCCCACGCTAGTGCCGCGAGCACCCCTCGGCCCGCCGCCGTGCGGTCGGTCGACGGGCTAGCTTCGACACCAACCCACGCGGAAGGCTTTGCTCACGATGGTCAAACGGCTCGAGCACTTCAATCTCCACATCCCGAAGGACGAGTGGGCCGCCTGGGCGGTCGGCGCGGACGTCGGGTCGGTGGCTGCAGAGCTGGCGGCACGGCATGCGGACGGGCCCGAAGCGCAGGCCCACGTGCGCCGGTCGGTCATGGCCAAGAATCGGGCGGCCCTGGAGCTGGGTTTCACGATCTCTCGGAGGGCGATCTTGATCGGCGAATCGGTCCACCGGCGACGGCGTGGCGACGCTCGACATCTTCGTCCTGCGTTTCGCGCCGGCCGTGAAGGTCTCGGGCCAGGCCTTCGCGGCGGCCAGGAGCGCGAAGATCCACGAGGTCGACGGGGCGACGATCGTCGACTATGACCTCCGGTCCGCCCCTGTGCCCGCGGGCCGGGCGGTGACCGAGATCTATACGATCCGCAGGCCGGACGACGCGGTGCGTGAGGGCTACCTTGAGACTTCGATCTTCCCGAACGGTGCCCGCGATGCCTTCTCCGTGCACATCAGCACGGTCCACCTGGGCCTGATGAAGGAGCTCGCTACGCAGCTCCGGCACATTGCGCGGTCCGTCAAACTCACCGTGCGAGACATCCCCGCCTGACACCTCCCGACCCGAACGGCGCGGGGGTCAGTCCAGGTGCTTCTGCCACATCGCGTAGACCCCGACGGGCCGGAACCCGAGTGCCACGTTGATGTTGAGCATGAACGAGTTCTCCTCCGCGTTCCACGTGTGCACGCGGCGCGCACCCGGGAACCGCGCGGCGAGCTGCTCGAGGTTGACCGCCTTCACGAGCATGCCCAGCCGCTTCCCGCGGTGCTCGCGCACCACGAGCGTGTTCTCCTGGTAAACCACCTCGGGGGTAGCGCGCGGGAGCTCCACCATCGTGAAACCCGCCAGGGTGTGGCTCGGCTCATGCACGACGGCGGTCACGAGGCTGTCCCGACCCGCCTGCGCGATCGAGGCCTCCGAGGCCCGGACGCGTGCGGCGTCCCACGGGTCCTCGTCGATCTCAAGCCCGGCGCTCGGGGCGTCGGTCGTCATCCGGGTCTCCAGGCGGGCGAACTCCTCGACCCATTCCTCCGGGCAGCGGTCCACCCAGGTGACCGTCCGGTACTCCGCGCCCGCCACCGCCGCCGCGGACGACCGCAGCTCGGCGAGCCGCTCGGGCGCCACCGGCAGCTCGAGCACGCTGTACCGGTCGGCCTGCTCAAGGGTGAACCCGAATCGTTCCGCGAGCGTGGCGCCCGGATCGGTCCGCTGGATCCGGCCGCTGCCGGTGGGGGCGACCAGCACGCCGGGGTCGTCCGGCGCGGGCTCGCGGGTGTGCTCGCTGGACAGGATCGCGACGCGCCGGCCGTCGGCCCGGGCGTGATCGAGAGCCGCGTCGAGCAACGCGTCGTCGACTCCGCGTCCGACCTGGTCCGGGCGCACGAGCACGTCGACCTCGACCAGGTGGGTGTTGCTCCGCTGGAACAGGCGCATGATCGCCGCGCCGAGCACGTCCCGTGGCCGGTCCGCGGGGACCGCGACCAGCTGCACGCGCCGGGTGTACCGCGCGTCCTGGAGCTTCACCAGGTTCGCCTGCGCCGGGTAGGCGAGGTCGTGGTGACCCCACGCCGCCTCCTGGGTCGCACGCTCGAGCGCGGCGACGGCGTGCAGGGCCCACGCGTCGTCGTCGTCGAGGGAGGACGGGACCGGGACGGGCAGGATCCGCCAGGCGGTCGTCCCGACTTCGGTTCTCATGACTCCAGCGTGCGGCCACCGGGCCGTTCGGGCACGTCAATTTCTGCCGACCGGACCGGCGCCATCACATCGCGGAGCTGAGCAGCACGCTCGTCTCGCTGTTGACGACACCCTCGACGGATCGGATCCGGGCGAGCAGGTGATCGAAGTTGCTCAGCGTGTCGGTGCGAAGCTCGGCGACCAGGTCCCAGCCGCCATTGGTCGTGTGCAGCGCCCGGACCTCCGGAAAGCCGCGCAGGTGCCTGATGGCCTGATCCGTCGAGCGTCCTTCGACCTCAATGAGGGCAATTGCCCGGATTGCGTCGGGGTCCCGTTCATCGTGCACCCGAACGGAGAAGCCGAGCACGGTGCCGGAATCGAGCAACCGCTTCAGTCGACTGTTCACCGTCGCTCTTGTGACGCCGAGAATTCGCGCGAGCGTGGACACGGGTACTCGCCCGTCGGCACGTAGTTCGGCGATCAGCCGGCAGTCAAGTTCGTCAAGCCTCTGCATGACACAGACCGTACAGCCGCGCACGTCAACTTGCGCAATCTGCTGGACAAAGTGGCGCGCTCTGGCAATTGTGCGTGCACATCGCCCATCTTTAGAGTCGTAGCAGACAACCGAAGGGGCACTCGTGGTGCGTTTCGTGAACGTGAGAAACATCAGGCGCTGGACCTGCGACCAGGGCGTGGAGCGCATCATCGCCGGCATGATCGATTACTTGGAGCAGGACTTTCGTCCCTGGCCGCCAGAATCCTCACGAGCAGCATGGTCGGGCCGGGCGTGCACATCAACGCCATCGGCGGCGACTGCCCCGACAAGACCGAGCTCGACGCGGAGCTCCTCGAGCGCGCCGCCGTATTCGTCGAGTTCGCCGAGCAGACCCGAGTCGAGGGTGAGATTCAGCAGCTGGCGGCGGACTTCCCGGTGATCGAGTTCTGGGAGGTTCTCAGCGGCCGCGCAGCGGGTCGCACCTCGCCGGACCAGCTCACCATCTTCGATTCGGTTGGATTTGCGATCGAGGACTTCTCCGCGCTCCGTTACCTGCGGGACGCCGTCGACGGCACCACGTATTTCGACGAGGTCGACCTGGTCGCAGCGCCCGCCGATCCGAAGAATCTGTTCGGTCTTCTCGGCCGAGCGGCCGTCCCGATCCCCGCCTGACGCGTCCGCGTCAGCTCTTCGGTGAACACGTTTCCCCGCACGACATCCTCGCTCTCGCCACTTGGACCGATCCCGGGTCAGCCGACCTGGAACCCTCTCGACCTGACGACTGGATGACCGCAGTCCGCGTCAATTTCGGAGGTCTCAGCATGGTCCAAGAAGCTCACACAGCGCGCCCGGTCAAGGCGCCTCCTGCCGACCGCACGCTGTCGCTGCCCCAGTCGACGGCGCTGATCATGGGCAGCATCATCGGGGTGGGCATCTTCTCGTTGCCCTACGCGATGGCGTCCTACGGCCCGATCAGCCTGGTGGCCATGGGGCTGGCGACCGTCGGCGCGGTGGCGCTCGCCCTGATGTTCGCCGTGATGTCACGACGGTTGCCGGCGGCGGGTGGGCCCTACGCCTTCGCCCGCTCGGGCTTCGGCAACGCGGTCGGCTTCGCGAACGCCTGGTCCTACTGGATCACCGCCTGGGCCGGGAACGCGGCGATCGTCGTCGGCTGGGTGTACTACGTCGAGCACTTCCTGAACAAGGGCGGTGACGTCGGCTGGTCCATCGTGATCGCCCTGGTCGGGCTGTGGGTCCCGGCCGCGATCAACCTGACCGGCGTGCGGAACATGGGCGCCGTCCAGGTCTGGACGACGGTGCTCAAGTTCATCCCCCTGGTCGTCGTGTCCACGCTCGGGCTGTTCTTCATCAAGTCGGCGAACTTCGTCCCGTGGAACGTCAGCGGGGAGACCAGCCTGGCCGCGATCGGCGGCGCGATGGCGATCGCCCTGTTCAGCTATCTCGGGGTGGAGACGGCCGCGGTCGCCGCCGCCAAGGTCCGCGACCCCGAGCGCAACGTCCCCAAGTCGACCATCTACGGCACGCTCGCCAGCGCCGCGGTCTACCTGCTGTCGATGGTCGCCGTGTTCGGCATCATCCCCACCAGCCAGCTGGCCCTGGACGCGAACAAGGCGTCGTACTCCGTCGCGGCCAACGCGATGGCCGGCGGTGGCTCGTGGGCCGGGGACCTCGTGGCGCTGGCCGTCATCGTGTCCGGCATCGGTGCCCTCAACGGCTGGACGATGATCTGTGCCGAGATGCCTCTCGCCGCCGCCAAGGACGGTCTCTTCCCGGCGCGGTTCGGCCGGTTGTCCGCGCGCAACGTACCGGCGTTCGGCATCGTGGCGTCGACCGCGCTGGCCTCGGTGGCGGTGGTGATCAGCTACCTGGGGACGAGCGGCTCGACCGTGTTCACGACGCTGGTCTTGATGACCGGGATCACGGCGGCCGTCCCGTACGCCTTCTCCGCACTGGCGCAGATCACGTGGCGCCTGCACGACAACCGCGTCGTGCGCACCCCGCGGTTCGCGCTCGACCTCTCGGTGGCGATCGTCGCGCTGATCTTCTCGATCGCCTTCCTCTACTACTCCCGGAACACCGGCAACACCTGGTACGTGGTGTGGGGGCCGTTCCTGATGGCCGGCGCAGCGTTCCTCGTCGGCATCCCGGTCTACCTCGCGCAACGGGGCCGCATGACCTCCCCGACGCCCGCACCCGAATATCGCTGAATTCTTACCACCTTGCACGTCCACCAATTCGACAGAAGGATCCGCCATGCCATTCCATGTGGACTCCGAAGTAGGCCGGCTGAACCAGGCGATCGTTCATCGGCCCGGGCTGGAGCTGGATCGCCTGACCCCGCAGAACGTCAAAGACCTGCTCTTCGACGACATCATGTGGGCCGACCGGGCCCGAACGGAGCACGACGCGTTCGTCAGCCAGCTGCGGGGGCGCGGGGTCACCGTGCACGATTTCGGTGACCTGCTCGCCGAGGCGCTCGACGAGCCGGGTGCGAGGGATTTCCTGCACGAGCGGCTGACCGCGGAGATGCGGTTCGGCCCGGCGCTGGACGGGCCGTTCGAGATGCTCGTGGGCCAGACCCCGGCGCCGCGATTGGCCGAGATGCTCGTCGCGGGGGTCCTGAAGCGCGACCTGTTGCCGCTCATGGCGGCCAAGAGCCTGCTGATGGAGTCCATGGGGATCGACGACTTCCTGCTGCGACCGCTGCCCAATCACCTGTTCCAGCGCGACAACTCGGCGTGGATGTACAACACCCTGTCGATCAACCCCATGGCGAAGAAGGCGCGCAAGCGGGAGACGATCAATTCCCGGTTGATCTACAACTTCCACCCGATGTTCACGGGCGCGGGCCTGGACATCATCTACGGCAATGACTCCGCACCCCACGATCACGCCACCGTCGAAGGCGGCGACGTGCTGGTGATCGGCAACGGAGCCGTCATGATCGGAATGGGCGAGCGCACCACTCCCCAGGGGGTGCAGACCCTCGCGCGGTTGCTGTTCCAGCAGGGGAATGTCCACTCGGTGATCGTGGTCGAACTGCCCAAGGTGCGGGCCTTCATGCACCTGGACACCGCGATGACCATGGTCGACGCCGATGCCTTCTCGGTCTACCCGTACCTCCCCGACGAGCTCCGGTCCTTCACCCTGACCCCGGTGGGTGCCGGTGGCGACTACGAGATTGCCCAGAACAAGGACCTGTTCCCGGTGGTGGCGGAGGCGCTGGGCATCGACAAGGTTCGGGTGCTGCGCGCCCCCGTCGACCGGACGGGCGCGGAACGCGAGCAGTGGGACGACGGAAACAACTTCCTCGCGATCTCGCCGGGCGTCGTCATGGGCTACGAGCGAAACACCACCACGAACCGCTACCTGCGCGACGAAGGAATCGACGTCGTGCCGGTCGTGGGCTCCGAGCTCGGCCGCGGCAGAGGCGGCCCGAGATGTATGACCTGCCCGATCGAGAGAGATGCGGTGAAAGCATGAGCTTCAACCTTCGAGCGCGGAGCTTCCTCAAGGAGCTCGATTTCAGTCCCAAGGAGTGGAAATTCCTCCTCGGACTGGCGGCGGACCTCAAGGCGGCGAAATATGCCGGCACCGAACAACCCCGCCTGGCCGGGAAGAACGTCGCGCTGATCTTCGAGAAGTCCTCCACGCGGACCCGGTGCGCCTTCGAGGTGGCCGCCCACGACCAGGGCGCGCACGTCACCTACCTCGACCCGAGCGGGTCCCAGATGGGCAGCAAGGAATCGGTCAAGGACACCGCTCGGGTGCTGGGCCGGATGTTTGACGCGATCGAGTACCGCGGGTTCTCCCAGGAGAGCGTCGAGGCCCTCGCGACCTGGTCCGGCGTGCCCGTGTGGAACGGCCTCACCGATGAATGGCACCCGACCCAGACGCTGTGCGACATGCTCACCATGCGCGAGCACTGCGCCAAGGACGACAAGGACATCGCCTTCGCCTACTGCGGCGACGCCCACAACAACGTCGGCAACTCCCTGCTCGTGGCCGGCGCGCTGATGGGCATGGACGTGCGCATCGTGGCCCCCCGAAAGCTGTGGAACAGCGACGAGGTGGTGGCCGCAGCGCGGGCCATCGCGGAGGTCACCGGAGCGCGGTTGACCCTGACCGAGGACGTCGCCGACGGCGTCGCCGACGTCGACTTCGTCTACACCGACGTGTGGGTGTCCATGGGTGAGCCCAAGGAGATCTGGGACGAGCGCATCGCGGCCCTCGCGCCGTACCAGGTCACGATGGATCTGCTGGGCAAGACCGGCAATCCCGACGTGAAGTTCATGCACTGCCTGCCCGCGTTCCACGACCGGAACACCGCGGTCGGGCAGCAGATCTTCGAGCAGACCGGTCTGGCGGCCCTCGAGGTCACCGACGAGGTCTTCGAGTCGGACCACTCGATCGTGTTCGACCAGGCCGAGAACCGCATGCACACGATCAAGGCGATCATGGTCGCCACCCTGGGGTCCTGATGCGCGTCGTCGTCGCCCTGGGCGGCAACGCGCTGATGCGCCGCGGCGCGCCGATGACCGCGCAGAACCAGCGCGCCAACATCGCCATCGCCTGCGCCGCCCTGGCGCCGGTCCCCCTGGAGCACGAGCTGGTGATCACGCACGGCAACGGGCCACAGGTCGGCCTGCTCGCCCTGCAGGCCGCCGCGTACGACGACGCGTCGGCGTACCCCTTCGACGTGCTCGGTGCTCAGACCGAGGGGATGATCGGGTACCTCATCGAGCAGGAGCTCGGGAACCGGCTGCCGTTCGAGAAGTCGATCGCGACCATCCTCACCATGACCGAGGTGGACCCGGCGGACCCCGCGTTCAACGACCCGACCAAGTTCGTCGGACCGGTGTACACGGAGGAACGGGCGCATCAGCTGGCGCAGTCGCAGGGCTGGGTCGTGAAGCCCGACGGCGACCACTGGCGCCGGGTCGTGCCCTCCCCGCTTCCCAAGCGGATCTTCGAGATGCGTCAGATCGAGGCGCTGCTGGCCCTGGGCAGCGTGGTCGTCTGCGCGGGCGGCGGTGGCATCCCCACGATGTACCGGCGAGGCACCCGCACCCTGATCGGCGTCGACGCGGTCATTGACAAGGACCGGGCCAGTGCGGTGCTCGCACGGGACCTGCATGCCGACGTTCTCGTGGTGGCCACCGACGTCGACGCCGTCTATCTCGGCTGGGGGACGCCCGACCAGCGGGCGATCGCGGACATCCACCCCGACGAGCTCGCCACGTTCGACTTCACGGCCGGCTCCATGGGGCCCAAGGTGGATGCGGCGATCGAGTTCGCGCGCGAGTCCGGGCGCGACGCCGTCATCGGGGCGCTCGGCGACCTGCCCGCGCTTCTCGCGGGGAAGGCCGGAACCCGGGTGTCGATGACCGCGAGCGGGGTCACCTTCCGCTGAGGGCCGCGCGCGAACCGTGCGGAAAAAGGTCCCATCCGAGTCCTCGGGTGGGGCCTTTTTGCGCGCCGGGCGAATTGTCGGGGTTCGGCGCACGCACAACCGGGACGAAAGACACCCGAGATCGAGCAGATCTGCGGCGAGGGTAGGGTCGCCAGGTCCCGCTCGATCTCCTCTTGATTGACCGCCGACGGTACTCACTGGTCCGACGGAGGTCACCATGGTCCTGCAGACGCACGACGACGCCCGGCCCGGCCCGCCCGCGCGCGAGGGGCCCGCCGAGCACCGCTCGCTCAACCTGCGCCAGTCGACGGCCCTGGTGATGGGCAGCATCGTCGGGGTCGGCATCTTCTCGCTGCCCTACGCGATGGCGTCCTACGGCCCGATCAGCCTGGTGGCCATGGGCCTGGCCACGGTGGGCGCGCTGGCGCTCGCGATGATCTTCGCCGTGATGACGCGCCGGATGCCGGCCGCCGGCGGGCCGTACGCGTTCGCGCGCTCGGGGTTCGGCAACGCGGTCGGCTTCGCGAACGCCTGGTCCTACTGGATCACCGCCTGGGGCGGGAACGCCGCGATCGTCGTCGGCTGGGTGTTCTACGTCGAGCACTTCCTGAACAAGGACGGCGACGTCGGCTGGTCCATCGTGATTGCGTTCGTCGGGCTGTGGGTCCCGACGGCGATCAACCTCATCGGGATTCGCAGCATGGGGGCGGTCCAGGTCCTGACCACCGTCCTCAAGTTCATCCCCCTGGTCATCGTGTCCACGTTCGGGCTGTTCTTCATCAAGTCGGTGAACTTCCTCCCCTGGAACGTCAGCCGCGACAGCAGCCTGTCCGCGATCGGCGGGGCGATGGCGATCGCGCTGTTCAGCTACCTGGGCCTCGAGACGGCCTCGGTCGCGGCCGCGAAGTGTCGCGACCCCGAGCGCAACGTCCCCAAGGCGACGATCTACGGCACGCTCGCCAGCGCCGCCGTCTACCTGCTGTCGATGGTCGCCGTGTTCGGCATCATCCCCACGAGCCAGCTGGCCCTGGCTGGCAACAAGGCGTCGTACTCGGTGGTGGCCAACGTGATGGCCGGCGGTGGGGGTTGGGCCGGTGACCTCGTCGCGCTGGCCGTCATCGCCTCCGGCATCGGCACCCTCAACGGCTGGATGATGGTCGGCGCAGAGATGCCGCTCGCCGCCGCGAAGGACGGCCTGTTCCCGGCGCGGTTCGGCCGGGTATCGCGTCGCGGCGTTCCGGCCTTCAGCATCATCGCGTCGACGGTGCTCGGGTCGATCGCCGTCGTGATCAGCTACCTGGGCACGAGCGGTTCGACGGTGTTTACCACGCTGGTCCTGATGACCGGGATCACCGCGGCCATCCCGTACGCCTTCTCGGCGATGGTCCAGATCAAGTGGCGCATCCAGGACGACAAGACGCTGCGCACGCCGCGGTTCGCGCTGGACCTGTCGGTGGCGGTGGTCGCGCTGGTCTTCTCGATCGCCTTCCTCTACTACTCCCGGAACACCGGCAACACCTGGTACGTCGTCTGGGGTCCGTTCCTGATGGCCGGGGCCGCCTTCGCCGTCGGTATCCCGGTCTACCTGGTACAACGCCGGCACATGACCGAGCCGCTCCCGGTGCCGGCGCTGGCGGCGCCGACCACGCCGAACGTCGTCGTCGACTAGGTCGCGCGTTCTGGCACATCCCACCGCGCGTGGCGTGCGCAAAATCTTCACGCAAAGGCGCGGATGGGCGCCTCGAATCGCCAGGTCAGCGTGCCGGAGAGCCAATAAAGTACTGGCGTGCCCAACAAGTCGGCCGCCACGCCGCGTCGCCCGAAGAGCCCCGCGCGCCACGCCCGCAAGCCCGAGTCGCATCGGGTCGCGCGAGGCATCGCGCTGACGATGACCGCGCTGCTCGCGCTCGGAGCGACCGGCGGGGCCACCGCGTACTCCCGGCTGCAGGGAAACATCCAGGCGGTCGACGTCACCGCCCTGCTGCCCAGCGCGCGGCCGACGGTCCCGCCCCCCGCCGACCCGAGCGCCGGCAAGCCGCTCAACATCCTGCTGATGGGTTCGGACAACCGGGCCGGCGCGAACGCGAAGATCGCCGGCGAGGTGGCGGGCATGCGCTCCGACACGACGATCGTGCTGCACCTCTCGGCAAATCGGACCCGCGTCGAGCTCGTCTCGATCCCGCGGGACACGCTCGTGAAGATCCCGGTCTGCCTGCGGTCCGACGGTTCCAAGTCGACCCCTCGGACCGGAATGTTCAACTCCGCGTTCGCGATCGGCGCGTCCGCGGGCAAGGTGTCCGACGCCGCGGCCTGCGCGATGAACACCGTCGAGACCAACACCCATGTCTTTCTGAACGGGTACGTCGTGATCGACATGACCGGGTTCACCCGCATGATCGACGCGCTGGGCGGCGTCCCGATCTGCATCCAGAACGACATGGACTCGCCCGCCGCCGGCCTGCACGTCAAGGCGGGTGCGCAGACCCTCAACGGGACGACCGCGCTCGCCTTCGCCCGCGCCCGCAAAGGCAAGGGCCTCGGCGACGGGTCGGACACCGGCCGGATCGTGCGCCAGCAGCAGCTCCTCGCCGCCACCGTGCGCATGGTGCAGTCGAAGAACCTGCTCACCGACGGCCCCGCGCTGCTCAAGTTCCTGAGCGCCGCGACGTCGTCAATCACCGCCAACCCCGAGCTGGCGTCGATCAGCCACCTGACCGGCCTCGCCTACAGCCTGCGCGGCACGGGCACCGTCACCTTCATGACCATCCCGTTCGGGCCGGCGCCGTCGGATCCGAACCGGGTCGTCATGACGCCGGCCGCCGACGCCGTGTGGGCGAACCTGATCGCCGACAAGCCCATCTCCCCGGCCAAGCCGGCGGCACCCGCCGTCCCGGCCGGAACCGCCACAGCCCCAGGATCGACGACGCCGACGTCACCCACGACGCCGACGCCCACCGCCCCGGTGGTGACCGCGCCCGTCGTCACGGGCGGCGCGACCGCTTCGGTCGTTTGCGGCTGACGGACGGCAATTCGACGCCCGGACCTGCGAAGAGAGCGCTAACGGAGCCGGTGGCTCGGCTCGCGTGTGCCTTCCAGGTTGATGATGAGGCCGTGTCAGCATGTCGCCGTGAACAGCCACCTCCGCACGAGCAGTCTGGCCGTCCCGATCATGATCGCCCCGGCCCTGGAGCTCGCCGGCTGTGAGGCTCACGTCTCGGCCAACGTCGGCGGCCCCGAGCCAGTCCCCTCGGAAACGCTCGTCAAGAAGGTCACCGCGGCGCTGAGTGGCCAGGTCGACCTCGCGCCGGGCGCAATCAAGTGCCCGGACCCTCCGCAAGCCAAGGTGGGCGCCACGGTCCGCTGCACGCTGACCGACGGCACCGGGTCGTTCGGCGTGACGCTGACCGTCCGCGCCGTCGGTGAGAACGTCGACTTCCGGACGGGCACGTCTGCTCGGTCCGGCACCGTGACTCGGCCATGTCATGATGCCGCCATGAATAGCCTCGCTCGCAGGAATGGCCTCGCGGCCTCGATAACGGTCGGCCTGGACCTGGTCCTCGCCCGCTGCTCGGCCTCGGCTCCGCTGCCTGAGAGCGATGCGTCATGAGTAACGGCTCGAGCGACGAGCTGCGGGCGGCGGTCGCCGCCCAGGCGGAGGACACCCCGTACCAGATGATCCCCACGGCGACCGGTTTCGATCTGCGGATCGATGTCATCGACGCCCAGTGGGGCGACCTGCTACGTGACAGCGGCATCCAGAAGGTCGTCGAGCACCGGGTCGCGCTCGACGAGACGCAGCGGACGATGACAATCACCGACATCCACCTGGACGTCAGGGCGGACGCGGGCTTCGACGCACCGGGCGGGGGGCCGCGGCTCATGCCCTCGGCGATTGATAAGCCCCTCATCGAGAAGAGGTGGGGGCGCATCGACGAGTACTCGACCCGCCGCACCTTCGGGCTCAAGGAGGGCGCCCCTCTGCCGGTCGGCGACTTCACCTTCGACTCGGCCGAGGGCCACGATAGGATCCGCATCCCCGCGGCCGAGCTCGGATGGACGGAGAAGGCTGGGTCGGTCGAGCGGATAGCGCGGGTTTTCGGCATCATCGGTGGCGCCATCGCCTTGGCAGTCCTCGGGGCGCTGGCCTATGGCGCAGCGACCGGCAAGTTGTAGCCAGGGCCGCCCCGAGCGCAGCGGTGCCCTACCCGTCGTCGGGCTCGGGGAACGTGGCGGGACCCGGACGGACACTGCGTACGAAGGCCTGGAAGTCCTCGACGAGTTCCCCCGCCTGGCGCACCGTGGCGGTGAACGTCACGGTGTAGACGACCTGCCGGCTCTCGTCGGCGACGTCGACCGCGGGCAGGAATACCTGCAGCTGGGCGAGCTCGAGGGGCGCGGCGTTGACCATCGTCGTGAGCCGGACCTCCTGGGCCAGGCCGGGGGCAGGCGCGTGCCCCACGACCCCACGGTGCCGGATCGTCACGTCCTGCTCGGTGGCGTGCAGCCGCAGGACGGCCGCGTCAGCCAGCGCCGTCACTGCGTCGGGCTCGGTCACGGTCTGCCCGCCGAGTGTGATGTTGGCGGTGAATCCGGTGTCGGGGCTCGGATGGAGTGCGATGAAACCGAGGCCGGCGGCCTGGACGGCCTCGACCGAGGCCGGACGCCAGCCGGCCGGGAGTGAGAATGTGACGGGCGGCGGGACGGCGGGCATGCGTCTCCTCGATTCGTAGAACTCGTACGTGCTCGTGCGTCGTGCGGGCCGATCGGGTTAGTCGACGAGGCTGCCGAAGAAGTCGGCCGCGTCGTTCGCCCCGTCGAGCATTTCCGTCGGGTTGAGGGTGATGGAGGGCGAGACCGAGAGGCCGACGTCGACGGCCAGGCCTGCCGTGAAGCCCATCGTCCAACTGCCGTCGACGTTGTGAATCGCGCCAGCCTTGGCTTCGTAGCCGTACCCGGCCATGGCCTCGGCCTTGACCTTGCCGCCGACCCCGGCGACCTCGACGTCCCCCTCGACCCCGGCCTTGGCGAGGACCCCGGCGCTCGCCACTGCCTCGACACCGTCCTTGCCTGCGGTGACGCCGAGCGCGGCCTCGACTCCAGCGGAGGCGCTGACTCCGACCCCGGCGTTCACGTCCTTGTAGCCGGCCCGGGCCGAGGCGTTTCCTTCGACGACGGCGCTGCCTTCGGCCTTGGCTGAGAACTTCTCGTCCTTCATGCCGAAAGCGGCGCTGCCCTTCGCGGCGATGGCCCCGGCGGCGGCCGCTGTCGCATAGGCGGCACCGCGCTTCACCCCGGCCGACGCGTCTCCTTCAAGGAAGTGAGCCTCCCCCTCGGCCTTGGCGAAGTCGAGGTTCCACTTCATCTTCTTCTTCCCCATCTGGGGGTCGATCGTGAATAGGGAACCCGAGGTCTTCCCCGACTTCCCCCACATATCCCCGTTCGCCTCTTTGTCGACGATCGGGCTGTCGCTGATGACGATCTCGGCGAGACCGTCGGCGGCATCGTCGCCTGCCCGGCGCACCGCGCCCTGGGCGTCGTCAAGGAGCTGTTCGGCCCGATCCCGTCCCTCGGCGCCGGGGTCGGAGAACGCCCCGGGTGACGGGACCGGGCTCGTCGTGTTCATCGAGCCCTCGTAAACGCTGACGGCCGCGTTGTACGTGCGCGCCCCAGCCTTGCTGGACGCCTCAGCGGCCGCCCAGAGCTCGATCGCGTTTGCGGCGTCGGTCTTGGCCGCGGCGAGCACTCTGGCGTAGGTCTCCAGCTTTGCGGCGGCGGTGGTCAGAGCATCAGCGGTCTTGCGCCAATGCCGGGGCTCGGCGCTGAACTTCTTCGAGAACGCGTCGGCGCTCGTTCCGTCCCAGCCGGGGACGCGGACCCGCGCGAGCGCGGTGGCGGCGTCGTCGAGCTGCGCGGACCGAGCCCGCAGGGCGCTTGCATCAGCCCGCACGGTGATGAGGCTGCCCGGCACGAGGGCGTCAGGGTCGGCCGTGCTGCCGAGTGCGGCCATCAGGCGTTCCCTGCAGGGAACGCATTGGCAAGGACCGGGAACGCCGGCTTCAGGCCGGGGAGGAGTTGGTTGAGGGCGAGCGGTGACAGCGGGGTGAGTGGCGACTGCGAGGACAGCGCGTCGGGGTTCTCGAACAGGTTCTGGACCCGGACGTCGACTGCGCGGTAGTTCTCGACCTGCTCGGTCAGCCCGACCGCGAGGTCCTTCGTCTTGGCCGCGAACTGCTCGACACCCAGGTCGACGGCGTCGGTGAAGGTGATCACCGCAGCCGAGAGGGCGTCGTGTCCGTAGTTCGTCCCGTACGCAATGCACTGCTTCTCGAGAGTGCCGTCAGCGACGGTCGAGGTGATCTTCTTGGCAGCCGAGCCGAGCGCCTCATAGTCGACACTGAAACCGTTGATGGAACTGCCCCGTCCCCGCATGTCGAATGAGTGCGGCCAGTGTAGGTGAGTGCGGGTGGTCGATCGCGGGGGATAACGCCTGATCACGTGCGACTTCGCCGGCCGTCGCTCGACGCGCTCGGCAGGTCGCACGTCGCCATACGGCAGTCCACGAGCGAGCCCCTCGGATCGTCAGCCCGGGCTGGGTAACCGTCCTGTGGTCCCCGAACCTCACCGGGCAGTCCCTGGCACGACGCCGAAAGTCCCGCGCGGCCGTGCGCTGCGTCCCTGCCGTTCAGGCGCTCACGGCGACGACGTGGTAGCTGCCCTTGCCGGCGCGTTTGGCCGCGTACATCGCGGTGTCGGCGGCGTGCAGCAGCTGTTCGGCGGTCCGGACGCCGTCGTCGGCCACCACGACCCCGACGCTGGCGCTCATCGAGGCGGTCCGTCGGGAGACCGTGAACGGCATGGCCATCGCGTCGACGATGCGCGCCGCGATCTCGTCGGGGCCGCCCGGCAGGCCCTGCAGGAGGACCGCGAACTCGTCCCCGCCGAGCCGGGCGACGAGATCGACCTCGCGGACGCAGTTGCGCAGCCGTTGGGCGGTCACCACCAGCACCTCGTCGCCAGTGGCGTGCCCGTACTGGTCGTTGACCTGCTTGAAGCCGTCGAGGTCGACGATCATCAACGTCAGGTTCCCGGCGGCGGGCCCGACGTCGCTCAGCGCGACCCCCAGCCGCTCGTTGAACTTCGCCCGGTTTGCCAGGTGCGTCAGCGGGTCGTGGAACGCCTCGTGGCGCAGCTCGGTGGCCAGGTCGTCACGGTCGCGCAGCGACTGGTGCAGCTCGCGCACCTTGGCATCCAGCGTGTCCAGCAGGCGGGTGTTGTCGGTGAACGCGACGACCTGGCGGCCCACGACGAGCCCCGTGCTGACGATCGCGCCGCCGACGACGACCCACACGTGCGCGTTGAGGCCGACCTCGGCGAGCGCCCAGACGAGCAGCGCATAGGTGGCCCCGATCGCCGTGTACGGAACGGTGCTGAACCGGCGGCGCACCCGCGAGCGCAGGACATCCGGGTCGGCGCGGACCTGGAGCTGCTGGATCCGGGCCGAAGCCAGGAGCAGCGTGCTGGCGATCACGGTGACGCCGAGCTGCCAGGACACCCGACCGCTCTCGATCATCAGCCTGCTGGAGGCTTGCGCCAGCCCCTCCACCGCCGCCGCCGCCGCGAGGGTCAGGCCCGCCAGGCGGGAGAACGGGGGCTGCGGGCTGAAGTACAGCTTCACCACGGCAAACACGCCCACCAGGAACAGTCCGGGTCCGATCAGAAGACTGAGCAGCACGGCCACCAGTCGGGAGCCGTCGGCGGTCGCGTAGGAGTACCCGCCGAAGGCGGTGGCAGCAGCCATCACGATGGACACGTCGAGCCAGAACCGGGTCCGTTCCCGGCCCGAACCGAGCCCGAGGGGGGAGGTGAGCATGACGATGACCAGCGCCGCGGTACCCACCAGCACCGACAACGACTGGACCGTCCCGCCCAGGGCGACCTGCAGACTCATCGGACCGGTGGCGAGCATCACCAACTGGACCCCGTCGCCGACGGCGTAGGCCGCACCGGCCACCGCGACGGCGGCCCACACACGCCGGGTCGCCGTCGTCGCCCCACCCGCGCGGGATACCCAGGTTGCGGTGATCGCGAGGCCGGTGTGCACGGCCGCCATCAGCGTCCAGCAGACCAGCACCTGGACGAAGCGATCGCCGAGACCGGGGCCGTAGCCGGCCACGCAGGCGGCGACCAGGATCGCCAGCACGAGCAGGACCCGGTCACGTGAGAGCGCGGTCGGTCGCGGCCCGGTCCCGTGCGGGCGTGCGGCGTCGATCTCGTCCACCGGCCCTCCCGGAACTCGATCCCGCGGGCGATGCGTCATCCCTTTGCGTCTCATCGGCAGGGAGGCGCCGACCCTGAGTGGTTGTGCCAGGGCAGGAACCCACCGGAGTCGTCCGGCGGACCCGGCGACGACCTGCGCGAGGACACGAACGCGAGACGTCGTTCGTCCCACGGTCGTGTCCGAATCCTTTCGTCCACCCTCCCGCGGCGGACGACCATGGTCGCGGCAATCGTCCCAACCCTGGGTGTGGGCGTGGGAGCGACAGCGACGCTGCAACTGTCGTTGTGGGTGCATCGCAACGCTTCAACTCAAAGTGGTTCAGGCTTGTAGGTTCGCGCCGACGCTGCAACCCTCCTTGCAGCGGTCACGCGCTCTCGTCAGTTCGTCGAGATTCGCGAGGAGTATCACGAAGCGGCGATTAAGGGTCGCTCGAGTCTCAGACCTCCGGAAGTATCTGACTGACTAGCTCTGTGATCAGGGCTTTTTCTTTGGCCAAGTTCGTCGGAAAGTCGTTGTGATCTGCTATGATGGCGGGGTGGATCAGGTTGAGCTGGAGGGGATGCCTGAATCA
>NZ_DATCNW010000111.1:0-8086 GCF_036565025.1 Pengzhenrongella sp. | reverse complement strand
AGCATGGTCTCGGCGGCTCCCCCGGCGTAGCCGTTGGCGGTGTCGATCGCGGTCACGCCGGCGTCGAGCGCCGTGTCGACCATCCGGGCGGCGACCTCGGCGTCGACCGTGTCACCGAAGGTCATGGTGCCGAGCACGAGTCGCGACATCGTCGGGGAGCTGGTCATCATCAGGCGATCCGTTCTGCGGGGACGAGGATGTGGCGGGGCTTGCGCCCGTGGATGGTGGTCGGGTCCAGCGCGGCGGCCCGCAGCGCGCGGGTGTACGGGTTGCGCGGGGCCTCGAGGACGCCCGCCGTCGGGCCGCGCTCGACGATGACGCCCCTGGACATCACCACGACGTTGTCGCTGAGCTGGCGCACGACCCCCAGGTTGTGCGAGATGAACAGGTAGGTGAGGCCGGTCTCGCGCTGGATCTCCACCAGCAGCGCCAGGACCTGCGCCTGGACGGACACGTCGAGCGCGCTGGTGGCCTCGTCGCAGACCAGCAGGTCCGGCTTGCTCGCCAGCGCGCGGGCGATGCCGATGCGCTGGCGCTGCCCGCCGGAGAACTCCTGCGGTCGGCGGTCGAGCGCGGTGGTCGGCAGGCCGACCAGGTCGATCAGCCGGGCCGCCTCCGCGTGTCGCGCGGCCTTCGATCGCACGCCGCGCAGCCGCAGCGGCTCGCCGACGATCTCCTGGGCGTTGAGGTGCGGGTCGAGCGAGCCGTACGGATCCTGGAAGACCATCTGGATGCGCGAGCGCAGCGGTCGCAGCTCGCGTTCCTTCATCGCGGCCAGGTCGACGCCGTTGAGCACGATCCGCCCGGAGGTGGGCGTGATCAGGCGCACGAGGGCCTTGGCGATGGTCGACTTCCCGCAGCCGGACTCCCCGACCATGGCGAGGGTCTGGCCCGTGGCGATCTCGAAGCTCACGTCGTCGACCGCGCGGTGGGTCTCGCGGCCGACCTGGTAGTCCACGACGAGGTTCTCGACCGACAGCAGCGTGGCGCTCATGCCCCGACTCCCTTCGTAGTGGGCGCGGTAGCGGGTACGTCGCCGTCCCATGGACCGAGCTGGGGCACCGCGGCCAGCAGGGCCCGGGTGTACTCCTCGCGTGGCCGCCCGACGACGTCCTCGACGTCGCCGCTCTCCACGAACCGGCCGTTCTTCATCACGTGGATGCGGTCGGACATCACCCGGGCGATGCCGAGGTCGTGCGTGATCATCAGGATCGCGATGTCGGTGCGTTCCTGGAGCTCGAGCAGCAGGTCGAGGATGCCGGCCTGGACCGTGACGTCCAGCGCGCTCGTCGGTTCGTCGGCCACCAGCAGCAGCGGTTCGCCGGCCAGCGCCATCGCGATCAGGACGCGTTGCAGCATCCCGCCCGAGAGCTGGTGCGGGTACTTGCGCAGCTGGCCGGCCGGGTCCGGGATGCGCACCTGGTCGAGCAGGTCGATCGCGCGCTCGCGCGCGGCGTCCCGGCCGAGCTCGCGTCGGCGCAGCCGGACCGCCTCGATCAGCTGGGACCCGATGCTCAGCACCGGGCTGAGCGCGGTCATCGGGTCCTGCGGGACCAGGGACACAGTGCGGCCGCGCACGGCCTGGACGACCTTCGGGTGCGCGATGACGTCGCGGCCGTTGAACGCCGCGTGCCCGGACAGCACCGCGAGGTCCGGCGGCAGCAGGCCGAGCAGGCCCATCGCCGTCGTCGACTTCCCGGAGCCCGACTCGCCGATGATCGTAACGGTCTCCCCCGAGTCGATGCGGAAGGAGACGCCGTCGACCGCGCGGATCACGCCGGCCTCGGTGATCAGCTCGATCTGCAGGTCGCGGACCTCGAGCAGCGGCGCGTGCGGATCGACGTCGGGCATGGTTGCTGCGTCGCTCATCATCACTTCGTTCCCTTCCGACGGCGCGCGCGGTCGCGCAGCCCGTCTCCCAGCAGGTTGACCCCGACGACGAGCACCACGATCACCAGGCCGGGGATCGTGACCAGCCACCACGACGTCGTGATGTAGTCCTGGCCGTCGGCGATGATCCGGCCCCAGGTGCTGAACGGGCGCTGCGGCCCCGCCCCGAGGTAGCTCAGCGCGCTCTCCAGCAGGACGGCCTGCGCGAGCAGCAGCAGCACCACGAGGGTGGCCTGCTTGATGACGTTCGGGATGACGTGCCGCAGCAGGATCTGCAGTCGGTGCAGCCCGAGGACGCGGGCCGCGGCCACGTACGGCTTCTCCCGCTCGACCAGCACGAGGCTGCGGGTGAGCCTGGCCACCTCCGGCCACTGCGCGATGGCGATCACGAAGGTGATGACCGGCAGCGACGGGCCGAACAGCGCGACCACGAGCAGCAGCATCATCAGCAGCGGCAGGGACAGCTGGGCCTCGAGCACGCGGGAGATGACCGAGTCGATCCGTCCGCCGAAGAAACCGGCGGCCGAGCCGAGCACTATGCCCAGCACGCCCGAGACCGTGACCGCGAGCACACCGACCAGCAGCGACACCTGCCCGCCGTGCAGGATCAGCGACTGGAGGTCGCGGCCGAGCTGATCGGTGCCGAACAGGTGCCCGGGGGACAACGGCGGCAGGCGGCGCTGGCCGAGGTCCTGGTGGTTGGCGGCGGGGATCGGCAGAACCCCGGCCAGCAGGACGGGGGCCACCACGAGCAGGGTGCAGATCGAGCCGACCCAGATCTTCAGCCGGCTGCCGCGCCGGCGACGGGTCGCCGACGCCCGCGCGAAGTCGCGCGGCGTGACCGCGCTGGGCCGGGCGACCGCCGCGGCGGGCGGGGGCGCAGCGAGGGAAGAGGGGGTGACGGGGCTCATGCTGCGACCACCTTGCCGAGTCGGACGCGCGGATCGAGCACGGGGTAGAGCAGGTCGACGATGAGCTGGACGGTCACCGCGAGCACGCTCGTCACCAGCACGGTCGCGACGATGAGCGGGTAGTCGCGGGTCTCGAGCGCCCGCACGACGAGCGACCCGACCCCCGGCCAGCCGAAGACCACCTCGACGACCACGACGCCGTTGAGCATCGCGGCGAACCGGGTGCCGAGCGCGGTCAGCACCGGGATCGAGGCGCTGCCCATCGCGTACCGCCAGGTGAGCCAGCGTTCGGGCACGCCCCGCGAGCGGGCGACGGTCAGGTACGGCGCCTGCAGGTTGGTCACGATCTCCCGGCGCACCATGCGCGAGATGAGCGCGATCTGCATGACCGCGATCGTCAGGGTCGGCAGGATCAGCCCGCTCCAGGTCGTGAACCCGGACGCCGGGAGGATCGGGACGAGCACCGCGAAGACGGTGAGCAGCATGGTGCCGGTCCAGAACTCCGGCATGGACTGGCCGGCGATGGTCAGCACGTTCGCGGTCAGCTCGCGCCCGCTGTCGGCACGGCGGGCCATCCACACCCCGAGCGGCACTGCGGCGATGGTCGTGACGACGATCGCGGCCACCGCGAGGGTGATCGTGTAGGGCAGTCGACCCAGGACGACGTCGAGCGCGGGGGCCTGGAACGAGAAGGAGGTGCCGAGGTCCCCGTGGAACAGCCGGGAGATGAAGATCCCGTACTGGTGCCACATCGGCAGGTCGAGGCCGAACCGGGTGCGGACGGCGTCGACCTGGTCGCTGGTCGCGAGCGGCCCGGCGTACGCGACCGCCGGGTCGCCGGGCGCGAGGCGGACCAGCACGAAGACCGTGGACACGGTCAGGAAGATGGTGAGCAGGCTCTGCCCGAGCCGGCGGACGATGTAGCGCGACATGTGCCTCAGCCCTTCATCCGCGTGGCGGCGAGCTCGTAGGAGTTGATCGGTTCGAGCACGAGGTTCTCGACCCGGTCCCGGCGGGCCACGATGGACTTGGGCGCGAAGGACCACATGCACGGCCAGGTGTTCCAGATGTTCTGCTGGGCGGCGTCGAGGATCGCCTGGCGCTTGTGCCCATCGACCTCGCTCGAGGCCGCCGCGATCTCGGCCGTGATGGCCGGCACGATGTAGCCGTGGTACGTGTCCCGGGTCTCCTCCTTCTTGGCGGTTCCCGCGTACATGCCCTGCAGCATCGTGAGCGCGAGGCCGGTCGGGCTCGAGAAGCCGTTCCCGAGCACGTCCCAGTCCCCGGCACGGCCCTGCCGCCAGGTGGAGATGTCACCCCCTGGCTCGAACTGTTTGAGCTTCGGTTTCACGCCGACGGCGCGGAGCATCTCGTACACCGCCTCCATCACCTGGGTGTCGCTCGCGAACTCACCCGACTCCCAGATGATGGTGAGCTCGAGGTCCGTGACCCCGAGCGCCTTGAGCGTCGAGCGGGCCTTGTCCGGGTCGTAGGCGTAGTGCCCGACCGATGCGGCGCCCGTGAGCCGCGCGGGCACGACGCCGTCGGCCTCGGTCACCGAGCCGGCGAGCACGTCGCCCGCGAGCGCGGCGCCGTCGATGGCGCTGCTCAGGGCCTGCCGCACGCGCACGTCGGCGAGCGGGTGACCGGCCGGCTTGCGGAAGTTGTAGAACAGCTGGCTGATCCGCACGCCCGCGATCGTCTCGATCGCGACCCCGGGCAGGCCCCGGAGCTGATCGACGACGTCGGGCGAGATCGAGTCGATGACGTCGACCTCGCCGCTGCGCAGGGACACCACGCGGCTGGACTCCTCGGGCAGGAACCGGACCTGGACGGTGTCGATGCCGGGCTTGGTGCCCCAGTACCTCGGGTTCGCCTTGAGCGTGTAGTTGCCGGTGCCGCGGTTCGCGGCCGCGACCGTGTACGGCCCGCTGCCGATGCCGCTCTGGAGCTCCTCGGCCTTGTTCGCCGCGGCGGGCGTGATGAGGATGTTCGCCATCAGGTAGTCGAGGATCGGCACGGGCTTGTCGGTCTCGAGCAGGAACGTGTGTGCGTCGACGGGTACGACGCGCGGCCACTCCGGGAAGAACGTGGCGAGGAACGAACCGGCGGTTGTGCGGTACATCTCGAGCGCGGTCGCGACGTCCTGCACGGCGACCGGCGTGCCGT
Organism: Pengzhenrongella sp.; assembly: GCF_036565025.1. Classification (NCBI taxonomy): domain Bacteria; kingdom Bacillati; phylum Actinomycetota; class Actinomycetes; order Micrococcales; genus Pengzhenrongella; species Pengzhenrongella sp. The sequence goes on along the minus strand of NZ_DATCNW010000111.1, from coordinate 3,116 downwards.
CGGAGTAGACGGCCTCCGGGCGGATGCGCACGGTCCATCGGGTGGGCGCGGTCAGCTCGAACCGTTCCGCGAGCACGAGCTCGGGGGTGAGGTCCGACCCGATCCTGGTGAGCGCCTGGCGCACCGCACGCTGCACGGTCACGGCGGCGTCGAACTGGTTGAGCTTGTTGTCCAGGCTCACCAGGGAGCGGTTGAGGCCGATCGTCATCGTGTCCGGGCCCGGCAGTCCGGTCGGGGTCGCGCAGCCGGCGAGGGAGCCGATCGTGGCCACTCCCCCGGCTGCGGCGGCCCAGCGGAGCAAAGATCGCCGGGACAGCGAGAGCGAGTCGAGGCCGGCCAGGCGGGTGTAGGCCGCGGCGGTCGCGGCGTTCTCGAGCTGGGTCATCGTTGACCTTCCTCATCGTGGTGGGGAGCACCGCGCAGCGGGGGGACTTCGGTGTGGCAGCTGCGGCCTGGGCGCTTCCGACGTTGGAAGAGAGAGTGCCACGGATGCGTGTTGTGCGCAATGGTCGCGCGCAAACTGCGCACTATGTCGGAGAAAGTGGACGGACGCGCGCCGCCCGCGGTGCGCGCGGCGGTGGACGTCCTGCGCGTTTCGCGCAGAACTACTAGCATGGAGCGCGTGTCCATCAGGGAATCAGTCCTCCGACGTGCAGAGATCGTGCGACTGGCCAGGACGACGGGGCTGGCCACGGTCGACGAGCTCTCGGGGGTCTTCGACGTCTCCGCCTCGACGATCCGCCGCGACCTCGCGCAGCTCGAGCACGCCGGGGAGCTCGCGCGCACGTACGGCGGCGCGATCGTGAAGGTCGCCCACCCCGAGTCGGCGCTGCGGGAGCGGACCGGCGAGGCGTTCGAGGCCAAGCAGGCGATCGGCCGCTGGGCGGCGTCGCAGGTGCTCGCCGGCGAGACCGTGCTGCTCGACGCCGGCTCGACGGCGGCCGCACTCGCCCACGAGCTGCGCAGCGCGACGAATGTGACGGTGGCGACCACGAGCCTGAGCGTGATCTCCGAGCTGTCCGGGATCGACTCCGTCAAGGTGCTCTGCCTCGGCGGCACGCTGCGCCCGCTGAGCCAGGGGTTCGTCGGTCCCCTCACCGAGGCGGCCCTCGAGCGCATGAGCTTCGACCGGGTGTTCCTCGGCGCGGACGGGGTGTCCGTCGAGTTCGGGATCTGCGAGGCCGAGCTCGAGCAGACCCGGCTCAAGGAGCTCATGGCGCGGCGCGCGGACCGCGTCTACGTGCTCGCGCACGCCGCCAAGCTGGGACGTCGCCCGTTCCACGCGTGGGCGAAGCTCCCCGAGGGCTGGACCCTGGTGACCGACGCCGACGCCGATGCCGTCGCGCCGTTCATCGCCGCGGGAGTCGACGTGCAGCGGGTCGACGTCGGCGCGGTCGACGCGGGCTAGCTAGCCCGCGCTACTTCGCCGTAGTCTTCGCCGTCGTCCGCCCGTCACGAACGGTGCCGACGGTGCCGACGGTGAAGGTTCCGGCCTCCTGGAGGGTCGCGTCCATGGCATCACCCCCCTCGAGCACCCCCGGCAGGGACTCGCCCGCCGCGGCCAGGGTCGCGTGGAGATCCTCGGCGACCGCCACGGCGCTCTGTGGGGAATCCTTCGGGTCGCTCCACATGATGCCCGCCCGGTCGTAGGCGCAGGCCCCGGTCGTGGTGTCGATCGCGTCGTGGACGGCGTCCCAAGCCAGCGACCCGTTGACGTCGAGTCCGGACTCGAAGACGACCGTGGGCGAGCCGGTCCCCCGGCAGTCGAGATGCATGCTGCGGTCACCGATGTCAATCCTGCGCCCGGGGTGAGGCGTTCCCGCGGGAACGCCTCAGCTGGACTCCTGGTCGGCGAGGTCTCTGTGCATGGCTCTGTGCATCGGATCCGCGCTCTGGGTGCACTCTCGCTGCACAGAGCGCTGCACAGACGGGCGATCGGGGGCTCCCCACCGCAAACTGCGCCGCACGTTGCCTCGTAGGGTGCGTCCGGAGCGAGCGGAGGGCCGACGCACAGGCCCGTGGCTCAGCCCGCTCCCGCAGCCGCCGCGCGACACGAACCCGCGGGGGTCCCAGCGCCGCAGTCCCGCCGGGGAGTCCGGGTCGTCGGGGACGAGCCTGCGCTGGCGGCGGGGGTTCGCCGCCCGCCGGCCGACAGTTCCGAACGGAGGCCACAGCAACCCGCAGGCACGAACACCACAGGTCGCGCGAGACCCTGCCGATGAGGTGGGCATGAGCGGGACTCACGGCATCGATGCCCTCCGTGGCGGGACGAGGAGTGTCCGACGGGCGCTGTTCGCCGTGGGGGCCGCCGTGGTGCTGCTCGCGTCCATCAGCGCCGCTCCCGCGTCGGCGCGGGACGACGTGAGCTGCCCGCCGCAGGCCGGCGGCTTCGAGGTGGACCCAGCCGCCGGCGGCCCGCAGGACATGGACACAACCGGCGGTCTTGTGCTTTCGTGCACCTACGTCACCCCTGACGGCGACTATCGCGCGTCCATGTCGGCGTTGTGGCAGAGCGCCTCATTTCCCGACCCGGCCGTTGACACGCTGCAGTACTCCTGCCGAACCGACGCGGACCCGCACGTCTTCGTGTCGAGCTCCACCAGCGATGCCTACGTGCGGATCGATGTCCCGCCCGAATATGACCTCGTACCCGCAATGCTCGCTGCGGCGAGCAGTCTCCTCTCGTCGATCGAACCGGTCGCCCGGCCGTGCCCGGTGGCCGAGCCAGCGGCTGAGCCGACGGAGGCAGCGGCCCCGGCCCCGGCGGCAGCGGCAGCTTCCCCGGCGGGAGTCCCGGCAGCGGTTGAGCCGGAGGTCGGCCGGTCGGAGCCCGGCGGGTCCGCGTCGGATCCAGCGTCGGCGAGCGAGGACGGCCTCGATCCGGCCGCGCTGGCACTCGCCGTCGGGCTGCTCTTCGCGCTTCTCGGCATCGGTGGATCGCTCGCGCCATACATGGGCGCCACCCACGAGCCCGACGAACCCGAACCCCCACCCCCGATCCCGGACCTGCCACCACTGCCCGACCGGCCGATGTCGCCCGACGCGCCGGACACCGAGTCGAACGTCGAGTTCCTCACGCACCTCGTGCGCGACGAGGTGATCGACCGCCTCAAGCA
>NZ_DATCNW010000110.1:0-9032 GCF_036565025.1 Pengzhenrongella sp. | reverse complement strand
CTGTCGCTGGTGTTACAAGCACTGGATCAGATTGAAACCGACTGGCCGACGTGGCGGGCCGGCCCATCCGCGCGCTGCCTACTCACGCGAGCGACAGCCCTGGCCGGGCTGTGGTCCTAACTGTGCAGGCCCTTGGCGCGCCCACCCGACCTTGATCACGACGCGCTGAATCAGGTGGCGACCGTGACGCCCAGCTGCTTGTCGGCCGTCAGCCGGCCGCGGCCGGCGCCTACGAACCGGCCGGAGGTGGGAGCGACGTCGGCGTAGTCCCGCCCGGCCGCCACGGAAAAATGCCGCGAGCCGGCCCGGCAGCCGTTGCAGGGGTCGAATGCCACTGCCCGCGCCCGGTCGCCATCAGCCACGACGACCTCGACCCAGGCGTGCGAACCGCTGTCGCCTAGCAGGTGACCCGAGATGTACCTTGCCGGCACTCCGGCAGCCCGGCACGCCGCGAGCGCCACGTGGGCGTGGTCCTGGCATACGCCGCGGCCGCCGGCGAACGCCTCGGCAGCGGTCGTCGAGGGGGAGGTGACACCGAACTCGTAGGTGATCGCAGCACGGACCTGCGCACAGCAGTGCTCGGCGAACTCGAGGTGATCGGCGTAGGCGGCTCGGGCATCCGCCGCCAGATCCCGGATCGCCTCGTTAGCGGTGGTCAACCGGGTGGGCCGAACCAGCCGTCGATCGCTCAGCGCGGACAATGGCAGCACCGCGTCTACCCGTGGACCAGTCCGCTCCACCACCGCGGCGACGGCGAACTCGATCGATGCCGGCACCACGTCGACGCCCACCTGGACCACCAGGTTGCCGTAAGCGTCGCGACGGTTGCAGACGCGCGCATCCGGAACGGAGACTTCGACGCTGTGCAGACGTCGGCGCAGGTTGCCGTGCCGGGCCCGCGGGACGACGACGAGCCGGTGTTCGAGGTGGTAGGCGGGGCGGTCGTAGTCATAGCGAAAGCGCTGGCGCAGGACGTAGGTGACCCGTTGGGCGGCATCGAGATCCAGCCCGCCGGCGTCCAGCAGCGGACGGTCGAGTTGGGCGCGTGCCTCTTGCGTCATCCCGCCCCCGCCACCTCATCGGACCAGACCGTCATGGCCTTGAGCACCGGCGCGCCGTACGTCGTGACCATGGCCACGTCGAGCGCGTCCCGGCCGCGTCCGATGACGACCCGCCCCTTGCGCGGCTGGTTGTTGCGCGGGTCGAAGGTCCACCACCGGTCACCGAGGTAGACCTCCATCCAGGCCGCGAAGTCCATCTCGGCGGGCGGCAGCACGACGTCCATGTCCGGCAGGTAGCCGAAGACGTAGCGGGCCGGGATGTTCAGCGCCCGGCAGAAGGAGATCGCCAGGTGGGCGTAGTCGCGGCAGACGCCCTGCCGTGACTCGTGCACGTCGGCAGCTGTGGTCAGGGGCGTGCTGGTGCCGTAGCCGAACTCCAGATGGCCGTTGACGTGCTCGACGATCGCCTGCACCCTGCGGTAGCCGGGCTGCTGCGCGCCGAACAGCCGCCAGGCCTCGTCGGCCAGGACGTCGGGCAGCACGTAGCGGCTGGGCAGCGTGTAATGAAGTGCGTCGTCCGGCAGGTCCGTCACCGCTGTCTCCGCGACGTCGAGGTCGACCTCCTCGGTGGCGTCAGGCACCGCGACGAGCGCGTCGTAGCGCACGGTGGACGCCCCCGCCGGCAGATTCAGCCGCTGGCAGCCGTTGCCGTACAGGTCTGTGTAACCGTGCCGCTCCACCTGCGGTGTGGTCTCCCACGCGTGCCGCATGAGGGTCGCCGGTCCGCCTTCGTAGGGCTGCACCTGGAACACGGCGGGGGTCTCGATGGCGGAGTCGTACCCGAACTCGCAACCGACCCGAAGATGCCGCAGGGAGCCCATGGGGGGAATGCTGCCCTTCCGTTGTTACCGACCGGTTACGAAGCCCGGCCGTAACAGGCTTCTGGTAGGACTTGACGATGGGGAGTCTCTTCGACGGCTATCACAGCGTGGCCTACGACGAGATGTTCGACGGTGACGGCGCGCCGCACGCGCACACCAAGGCGTTGTTCGACGCACTGCAGTTGCTCTCGAGTGCCGACCTCGAGGAGCGGGTGGCCGTCCTGGACCGCAGCCTGCGCGACCAGGGCATCACCTTCTCGCGCGCTGGGCAGGAGTGGATCTTCCCGCTCGACGTGATCCCCCGGCTGATCCCGGCGGCGGAGTGGGAGCTGATCGAGGCGGGGGTGATCCAGCGGGTGCGGGCCCTGGAGGCCTTTCTCGCCGACGTCTACGGCCCCCGGACCGTCCTCGCCGACGGCATCGTGCCGCACTCCTTGGTGTCCACCTCGACGACCTTCTACCGTGCGGCCGCCGGGCTGGAACCCGCCAACGGCGTGCGGGTGCACATGGCCGGCATCGACCTCGTCCGCGACGGCGAGGGCGTGCTGCGGGTCCTGGAAGACAACGTGCGGGTGCCCTCCGGCATCTCCTATGTCGTGGAGAACCGCCGCACGATGGCGCGGGTCTTCCCCGGGCTGTTCCTCGAGCAGGAGGTGCAGCCGGTCGCCGGCCACGTCGCGCTGCTCGTCGCGGCGCTGCGGTCCGCCGCACCGGCAGGCGTCGACGACCCCACAGTCGTGCTGCTCACCCCCGGCGTCTACAACTCCGCCTACTTCGAGCACGCCTTCCTCGCCCGCAAGATGGGCATCGAGTTGGTCGAGGGCCGCGACCTGTTCTGCCGCGACAACGTGCTCTATATGCGTACGACGAGCGGAGAGCGCAGGGTCCACGTCCTCTACCGCCGGGTCGATGACGACTACCTCGATCCGGTGCACTTCCGCGGGGACTCGGTGGTCGGCTGCCCGGGTGTGCTCAACGCCGCACGAGCCGGCAACGTCACCATCGCCAACGCGGTGGGCAACGGCGTGGCAGATGACAAGCTGACCTACACCTACCTGCCGGCGCTCATCGAGTACTACCTCGGTGAGCGGCCGGTCCTGCCAAACGTGACCACCTACCGGCTGGACGAGCCCGACGTGCTCCACGACTGCCTGGCCCGGCTCGACGAGCTCGTGCTCAAGCCGGTCGACGGTTCCGGCGGGTACGGACTGATGATCGGACCGCAGGCGACTGAGGCCGAGCTTGCGGCGACCCGAGCGGACGTGCTCGCCAATCCGCGGGGCTGGATCGCGCAGGAGGTGGTGATGCTGTCGACCTCGCCGTCGCTCGACGGTGACCGGCTCGCGCCTCGGCACGTCGACCTGCGACCGTTCGCCATCAATGACGGCGGGCAGGTGCGTGTCCTTCCCGGTGGGCTGACCCGGGTGGCCCTGCGTCCGGGCAGCCTCATCGTCAACTCCAGCCAGGGTGGCGGGTCGAAGGACACCTGGGTACTGACGACGAGGCCCGTCCGGGATGCCGAGCCTAACTGGCCGGCGACGCTGCCCGCACCCGCCGTCAAGGCCAGCGCACCCGACCTCGGGCCGCGCTCGGACCAACCGCAACAGCAGCAGCAGGGCTGCCGCACGTGCTGAGCCGGGTCGCCGAGGCGTTGTTCTGGGTCGGGCGCTATGTCGAGCGCGCCGAGGACACCGCCCGGCTGCTCGACGTGCACTTCCACCAGGTCGTCGCGGACCCCGCCACCGACGAGGGCGAGACCTGTCGCGTCCTCGCCGCCGTGATGGGCGTGGACGCCGACACACCGAAGGACATCCGCGAGACCCTGGAGGTCCTCGGCTATCAGGCCGACAACCCCAGCTCCATCGTCGGCGCCCTGCACGCCGCACGGCAGAACGCCCGCGGTGTCCGGGAGTCACTTTCCGGCGACATCTGGGAGTGCCTCAACACCACTCACAACGAGCTTCCCCAGCGGATCGAGGCCGCCCGGGCGTTCGGTCCTGCACCGTTCTTCTCCTATGTGCGGCACCGGGCGGCCATGCTCTCCGGGCACGCCGACGCGACGATGAGCCGCGACCATGGCTTCGACTTCCTGGTGCTCGGGCGCAGCGTGGAGCGGGTCGACATGACCGCCCGCCTGCTGGCCGCCACCGTCAGCACGCCCTCGCCCGAGGACGGGTGGCTCGCCACGCTGCGGGCCTGCTCGGCCCACGAGGCGTACCTGCGGACCTACCAGCGCGGCGTCGAACCGCAGCTCGTCCTGGAGTTTCTGCTGCTGGACCGCCTGTTCCCCCGCTCGGTGTTTCACGCCGTGGTCGTCGGCGAGGAAGCCCTGACCCGGCTCGACCCCACCGCGGGCCGGGTGGGAGCCGGGAACGAAGCGCGCCGAGCGATCGGCCGTACCCGCACCGATCTGGAGTTCCTGCCCGCTGAGCTGGTCTTCGAGGACCTGCCGAAACGCCTGCACGACCTGCAGACGGTGATGTCGGAGGTCAGCGACGCGGTCAGCCGCCGGTTCTTCGGCGGTTCCGCGACGATCGGCTGGAGCCTCGAGGAGTCGCTGCGATGAGCTGGCGGATCGCGGTGCGCCATCGCACCGGCTACCACTACTCCACCCCGGTCCGCGCCTCCTACAACGAGGCGAGGATGGCACCGGCCTCCAGCCGGGGACAGCACACGTTGGAGTCCCGCCTCGACGTCATGCCCGGAACGCGGCCGCTTCGCTACGTCGACTACTGGGGCACCCTGGTTGACGCCTTCGACGTGCACGTCGCGCACACCGAGCTGGTCGTCACTGCATCCTCGGTCGTGGAGACCGCAGGCGTGCTCGACCCGCCGCCTGCGGTCGGGTGGGCTGCGGTCACGGCTGCGGAGGTGGCTGATCGCTACGCCGAGCTGCTCGCGCCGTCACGATACGTCTGCTTCGAGCCGGAGGTGACGGCGGCGGGGGCGGCGCTCGCGGCCGAGCACCCGCCCGCCGAGGCCGGCCTGCACGCGGTTGCCTGGTCGCACGAGCAGCTCGCCTACGAGCGGGGCCCGACCGATGTGCACACCACCTCGGCGCAAGCCCGCGTAGCCGGCAAGGGAGTCTGCCAGGACTACACGCACCTCACCCTCGCGGTCCTGCGGGCGATGGGGCTACCGGCTCGGTACGTGTCTGGTTACCTCTACCCGGCTGCCAGCGATACCGCCAGCACGGTCGGAGCGAGCACAAGCGGCGAGAGCCACGCATGGGTGGAGTTCTGGTCCGGGGACTGGGTACCCGCTGACCCGACCAGCCTCGCTGCCGTCGGGGAGCGACATGTCGTCGTCGCCCGCGGCCGTGACTACGCCGACGTCCGGCCGCTGTCCGGGGTCTACCACGGCCCTCCGGCGGAGTCGCTCGGGGTAGAGGTGGAGCTCACTCGTCTTCGCTGAGGACGGGTGGGAAACTCGGGGAATGACGACGCGTCGGCTCGTGCTCGTACGGCACGCCAAGGCGGCCGGCGGTGCCGTCGACGCCGAACGGCCGCTCGCCGCGCGTGGCGCGAGGGACGCGGTCGCGCTCGGCGAGTGGATCGTCCGGCACTCGCTGGTACCGGACCGGGTTGCCGTATCGCCGGCCCGCCGGGCCGCAGAGACGTGGGAGCACGCCGCAGCGGTACTCATGGCCGGATCACCGTCGTTCGTCGACGAGCGGATCTACGTCAACACCGTCGACGCGCTGCTCGCGGTCATCCACGACATCCCGCCCGAGGTGCAGACGCTCGCGTTGGTCGGGCACAACCCGTCCATCGCAGAACTCGCGAGCGTCCTCGCCGACGGCGACGGGGACGCCAGCGCGCGGGGAGAACTTGCCCACGGCTACCCGACCAGCGCGGTCGCGGTATTCGCCGTACACACCCCATGGCTGCAGCTCGAGCCGAGCTCGGCCACCTTGACGCACTTCAGCGCCCCACGCGGCTGACCGGCTCGCCCGTCGCTCCTTCCTAGCGCACGACGGCGAACAACCGCCAGTCGCCGGGGACGCCCTTGAGTTGATGTTCGCCCCGATCGAGCAAGACCCGACTGGACCCGGCCACGAGTTCTCGGACCGTCGAGGACACCAGGATCTCGCCGGCCGCCGCCTGGGCCGACACGCGCGCCCCGATGTGGACGACCATGCCGGCGATGTCGGCACCGCGCACCTCGATCTCGCCGGCGTGCAGCCCGGCCCGCAGCTCGAGCCCGATGGAAGAAACGGATTCGAGGATCGATTCGGCGCACTCGATCGCCCTGCTGGGGCTGGTGAACGTGGCGAGGAAGCCGTCCCCGACGGTGTTGACCTCGGTGCCGTGATAGCGCTCGAGCTCGCGGCGAACCAGCCGGTCATGCTGGTCGAGCAGATCACGCCAGTGCTGATCACCCAGCCGCGACGCCAAGTCCGTCGAACCGACGATGTCGGTGAACAACACGGTGGCCAGCACCCGGTCGACGTCCGAACCGCCACGGGCGCCGGTGAGGAACTCCTCGACCTCGTCCAGCATCCGGCTCGTGTCACCGACCCAGTACAGGGTGTCGGCGCCGGGCAACTCGAGATACTTGGCCCCGGGCACATGTCGGGCCAGGTAGCGACCGTGCTCGACGGTGATGAACTTGTTGTCGACCCGATGCATGATCAACGTCGGCACGGAGATCTGCGGCAACAGGTCACGGACGTCGGAGTGAGCTATCACGCTCGTAACGGCTCGCGCCATCGACGGGCTCGCCGCCCGGTTGCCGGAGCGGTCCCACCACGAACGGAACACGCCGTCGCCGGCCACGCTCGGCGCGACGATCGCCAGAGCGTCGAAACCCTGCTCGAGCGCGTCGGCCGCTACGCCGACGCTGAGGAACGGATCGACGTAGCTGCTCGCCACGCCCGCCGGATAGTCCGGTGCCCACATGGCCCGTGCTGAGCCATTGACCAGGACAAGACTCTGCACCACGTCCGGATGTCTGGCTGCCAGGATGATCCCCTCCACGCTGGACATACTGGGGGCGAAGACGGCTGCTCGCCGGGATCCCACTGCGTCCAGCACCGACAGCGCGTCCGCGGCCCAGAGCTCGGACGTCAGTGTCTGCGGCGGCACGTGGTCGGACAGTCCCATGCCGCGCAGGTCGAACCTGATCACCCGGCAGAACGAGGCCAGCCGACGCTGAAAGCGCGCCATGCCGCGCTCGTCGTCGACGCAGTCGATCGGCACGGCGGCGCCCGCGAACATCAGCAAGTCCACCGGGCCGTCGCCGAGAACCTGGTAGGCGATGTCTATGTCGCCGCTCTTGGCGTAGCGAGTTTTCGGCGCGGCAACCACGGCATGAGATTAGCGCTGTGCGAGGCCGCCGCCTGCCGGTGATCAACACGCCGAGGGTATGGCTGTGGGCATGTTCCCGGGATGTTGATCAATCGCGGTGCTCGCAATGTCGGTAACGACTGCGATGCTGAGCGCATGAACGACCTCGACTCGAGCGCCCCGCTCTCGCGGACGGCTGCCTCCCGTTCCGTCGAAGCGATCGGGTGGCGCTACTTGCTCGCCACGCTGTGCACCTCCGTGGCGGTGACGTCGTTCGACCAGGCGATACGGATCGCAGCCGAGGTGGCCGCGGCGTGCGGCGACGACAGCAACCGGCATCTACGCATCGACCTGCGCTCCGACCGCGTCGAACTGTCGCTGCAGACTCGCGAGGTCGCTGCCGTCACCGGCCGCGACGTGGAGCTGGCGCACAGCATCTCCAGCGCCGTGGCCCGGCTCGACGCCGTCACCGCCGGCGTTACGAGTGCCGAGCTGGGACGGCCGGTGCAGATGCTCGAGATGGCGATAGACGCCCTCGACATACCGGCGATCCGTCCGTTCTGGAGGGCCGTGATGGCCTACGCCGACGAGCCTGGCAGCCACGGCCCCGAGGACGCAATCGTCGACCCCACCGGGCAGCTGCCGGCTATCTGGTTTCAGCAGATGGATGCACCGCGCCTGCAGCGCAACCGGGTGCACTTCGACAGCACGGTCTCGCACGATGAGGCCGAGGCACGGGTGCGGGCGGCGCTCGACGCCGGCGGCGTGCTGGTGGACGACTCGTACGCCCGGTCGTTCTGGGTACTTGCCGACGTCGAGGGCAACGAGGTGTGCGTCTGCACTTGGACCGACCGCGACGAGCGCGACTCCGACGACTGACCGCCACGAACGGTGACCTAAGAGCCCCGCTCGGCAGGCTAGTCAACCTCGGGCGCGAGTGCGCCGGCGAAGCCCTGTTGACGCCATGCTTCATAGCTGGCGATTGCCGCCGAGTTCGACAGGTTCAGCGAACGGCGCCCGGCGAGCATCGGGATCCGCACCCGGTCCGTGACGTTCGGATCGGCCAGCACCTCCTGGGCCAGCCCGGTCGACTCGGGGCCGAACATCAGGACGTCGCCCGGACGGTAGGCGATATCGGCATACGAGGTGCGTCCGCTGGCCGTGAACGCATACACCCGGGCAGGCAGGACCGCGGCCCACAGGTGCGCGAGCGTCGGATGCAACGTGACGGTCGCGAGGTCGTGGTAGTCCAGGCCAGCACGGCGCAGCTTTGCGTCGGTCATCGTGAAACCCAGTGGCTCGACGAGATGTAGGTGGGATCCGGTGACCGCGACCAAGCGGATGGCGTTGCCGGTGTTGGGCGGGATGCGCGGCTCGACGAAGACGATGTGGAACACAGGTCAGAGGATGCTCTCCGAGGGACGGATCTGGCGCGGACAGTGAATGTTGTCTCCGGGTCGTGCACGTCCGCGCGCCGACCGGGTTAGAAGGGCGGGTCGGGATCGGCGTCGGTCGCTGCGGCTAGTTCGGTGGTGCGATCGACCGGATAGGTCGCGGGTGGTTCGGTGTATCGGTGCCCGGTCGGCGACCTCCATTCGATCGCGCCGTCGGGTAGTCGTCGCGGGGTCCATCCGGCGTCGTGTTTGGCGTGGTGATGTCGGCGGCACAGGCACTCGATGTTCGTCTCGCTGGTGGTGCCGCCTTGTTCCCACGGGGTGCGGTGGATGCTCCTATGCACTGTCAAGCGCCCCGGCGAGGTTCGGGAGATCGGTCTTGAGGGCGATGTAGAGCTCTCGGACGACGGCGCGTTTGAGGCAGCGGATGATCTCTTTCTTGGTTTTGCCTTCGGTGGTGCGACGCTC
>NZ_DATCNW010000109.1:0-5617 GCF_036565025.1 Pengzhenrongella sp. | reverse complement strand
CGTGCCGCGAAGGCGGCGAGGAGGACGAGCGGCCAGAGCAGATAGAACTGCTCCTCGACGGCGAGCGACCAGAAGTGCTGGAACGGCGTCGGGGCCTGTCCCTGCGCGAGGTAGTCGACCGCGCCGGCGGCGAGCTGCCAGTTCTGCCAGAACAGCGTCGACGCCCGCGCCTGCGCACCGAGCTCCGCCCACCGGGTCGGCGGCAGGAGCGCGAGTCCCGCGGCGACGACGACGACGATCGTGACGAGGGCCGCGGGCAGGATCCGCCTGGCCCGTCCGGCGTAGAACGCGCCGAGGCGAAGCCGACCCGTCCGCTCGATCTCGCCGCGCATCTGCCTGGTCATCAGAAACCCCGAGATGACGAAGAAGACATCGACCCCGACGAACCCGCCCGGCAGCGCCGCGGGCGCGAGGTGGTAGACGACCACGAGCAAGATCGCCAGGGCGCGCAGCCCGTGCACCTCGGGGAGGAACGTTCGGGCGAGCGGTGTGCGCTCAAGACTGACCGGCGTGCGCTCGAGGACCGCTGGAAGTGAGGGCATGACGAAGCCTCCCGGGGCTCAGCGGGCGTGGAGTGGGTGGTCGTGGGCAGCACGAAGGCAGTGGCCGACCGAGGCCGGCCGGACCGGTTGGGCAGGCAGCGTCGTCAGGGTCGTCAGGGCCGCGCAGGGCAGGAAAGGTCGAACTGACTGGATGTGTCAGACGCAGCGCGACCCCTGGGGCGCGCACGATCTGACAGGTCGAAGGTGAACGGATGTGTCAGACGCAGCGCGGTCCCTGGGTCGCGCAGCGTCTGACAAGTCCGCGCGGAGGGGCCACCGACTGGGCCCCGGCCCGATCCGTCAGCTCATTGCGGCAGCGGTGCCGCTCGGGCCGAGTGGGCGCGAATCCCCAGCCGCGCGGCAACCGAGGCGGCCAGCCGGCAGATCGCGTAGGCCACGACGAGGCCGAGCACGGCGACGGCGGCCTCGGTCACCGGCAAGTGCTGGAAGGTGTGCCCCCCGATGTAGTTGTCCAGGGTGGGGAACAGTGTCCGGGCGGCGGCGAAGGGGATGAACAGGGCGGTGAGAAAGGGCAGGACGACCCTGCCCGTGCTCGACGCGAGGCAGGCCAGCGTCGCAACCGCCAGCGCCGCGATCACGAGCGGGAACTGGATCTGCGTTCCCTTCTGAAGCAACAGGCAGGAGCGAGGGACCCCGGAGGCCCCGAGACCACCGACGACGAGTGCAACCCCCATGAGCAGCGACCGGGGGACGAGCTGCCGGCCACGCTCAACCAGCGACGGCCGGGCGAGCAGCGCGAGCGCGGCGACCTGGATCGCGAGCCAGCCGAGATTCATCATCACTGCAAGCTGATGGTTCTCGACGATCTTCTCGACCATGATCGCGAGAAACACGAGCGTCCCGGCAGCAGCCGGAAACCTCGCGAGCCGCCCGCGCCCCGCGAGGAGACAGCCGATCGCGACCGCCCAGCACGCCCACGCCAGCCAGTCGCCGCCCATCATCGCGGTGAACGGCAGGCCCTGGAAGGCAACCTGCTGCATATACGCCAGCAGGCCCATGCCGCCATCGTCGCCGTGGGTCCGGAAGTAGTGGTCAATGCCGGCCACGTCTTGGACGATGTACACCGAGCCCCGCCCGACCGCGCCGATGGGATAGGCCAGCAGCACCGGCAAGATGACCGCGAGTGCGGCGGCCGCCGTGCGCCCCTCGCCGCGGCGCGGCAGGAACAGCGCCCGGAACCACTGGCTCGCCGCGATGGCCGCGACGTCGAACACGTCCGCGAGCCCGGGCCGACGGCGGTCCGGCGGGCTCAGCTCGAGCATCACGTCCACCATCTCCCGCTCGCGTTGTGCCCGGTAGCCCGGGGGCAGGGCGCGCAGCAGGCGCCGGTAGGAACGCTCGAGCTCGACCCCCAACGGCGCGCCGGTGACCGCGGTCACGCCAACGCTCCGGCCGCGCCGAGACGGAACAGCGCGGCCTGCGCCTGGTCCCTGGTCCGCTCCGCCTCGACTCGCAGCCGCTCGCGACCCGAGTCGGTGAGCCGGTAGTACCGGCGCAGCCGCGAGCTGACGATCTCCTCGCGGTCCACCTCGACCAGGCCGGTGGCCGCGAGCCGGTCGAGCGCCCCGTAGAGGGTCCCGACGCGCATCGTGACCCGCCCGCCGGAGATCGCATCCACGTCCTTGATCACGCCGTACCCGTGCTGCGGACCCGACGCCAGGGCGGTCAGGATCAGGAACGACGGCTCCTGGAGGGGGTTGCTCATGCGAGGAACATACATCGGCGACAAGAGTATCGAGCGCGAATCGCGTCGACTCGCCAACGAGTCTGAATTCATCCCCAGGGCAAGCCCGGACACACCGCGCGAACCACTCAGCAACCCTCCGCCGAAGTAGTACCGCCGCGCCGCGATAGACCATTCCCGCGCTCTACTTCGGCGTTCGGGTACTACTTCGCGGGGTGTTGGGCTCGCGGGCGTGAGCGGGGCGGCCGGGACCGGTCACGCGGCGAGGGCGCGGCCCTGTTCGGCCAGGGAGCCCAGGCGGGAGAGGGTGCGGTAGTACTTTTTTCGGTAGCCGCCGCGCAGCATGTCCGGGGTGAACAGGCCGTGCTCGCCCGACCCGCCCAGCAGGACCGGCACGTCCCGGTCGTACAACCGGTCGACCAGGACGACCAGCCGCAGCGCGGCGCTCTGGTCGGCGAGCGCCCCGACGCCGGTCAGGCCGACAAGCGTCACGTCGTCGAGCAGGGCGCCGTACCGACTGGGGTGCACCTCGGCGAGGCTCTCCAGCAGCTCGCGGAAGTCGTCGACGGTCGCACCGGAATCGCGCGTCGCCACCGCGCGCACGACGTCGTCGGGCACGGGTTGGGCATCGGTGACGGTCCTGCGGTGCCGGTAGTCCTCGCCGTCGATCCGCAGGACCTCGAAGCGGGCCGCCATCGCCTGGATCTCGCGCAGGAAGTCGTCGGCGGCGAACCGGCCCTCTCCGAGCGAGTCCGGCAGTGTGTTGGACGTCGCGGCAAGGGCGACACCGCGGTCGGCGAGCTCGCGCAGCAGCCGGGACATCAGGACCGTGTCGCCGGGGTCGTCGAGCTCGAACTCGTCGATCGCGACCAGCCGGTGCGCCCCGAGGGCCGTCACCGTCGCGGCGAAGCCGAGCGCGCCGACCAGGTTCGTGTACTCCACGAACGTCCCGTAGACAGCGCGCTCAGGGCCGACGGCGTGCGCGAGCGAGGCGAGCAGGTGGGTCTTGCCGACCCCGAACCCGCCGTCCAGGTAGACCGCGGCCGGAGCCGCCCGACGCCGTCGGCGCCACCAGCTGCCACCGGCGGGACCGCCCCCGTCCGCGCCGATCGCGGCGGCCACCTCACGCAGCCGGGTCACCGCCGCCGCCTGGCTGGCGAACTCAGGATCCGGGCGATAGGTCTCGAACGACTCCCCCGCGAAGTGCCGCGGCGGCACGAGCTCGGCGAGCAGCCGGGCGGTCGGTACGTGGGGCCGGCGCTCCGCGAGGCTTGCGGCGCGGCGGGTGCCTGGGGCGGAGTGAGTCACGAACATCGAGCCTACTGGGGGTCGCGGGGGCCGACGCGGTGACCCTCGTCACCGGCCACGAGCCAAGATCGGCGCAGATCTCTCGATTTGACCCATTAAGTACGTGCCCTGAGATGCCGAAGCATCGAAGTACCGAGGAGGCGCCCGGGAGGCGCGCGTCGATGCGGGCCAGGAGTTGGGGCTGCCCAGATGTCCGCCGGGCGACCCGCTACAAGTTCCCAGGCGCGGACAACAGATGACGGCCCGTAGTGAGCGGGCAGGCGATGCGGAGAAGACAGTGCACGACCTGGCTCCAGAGATCTGTCGGCAGCGCTTGGTTGTCGAGGGGCTGAGCATCGAGCCGATCGACGCCGCGTCCATCAGCGGTTACCTGACCCAGCTGTCCACCACGATCGACATGACCGCGCTCATGGAACCAGTGACCCACCAGTCCCCGCTCTACGGGTGGGCGGGGTGGATCCACTGGGAGACCTCCGGCGCCCATTTCTACGCGTGGGACGTTCCGCGACTGTTCTTCAGCGTCGACATCTACGCGTGCAAGCCGTTCTCGGCCGCGGCCGTGGTGGAGCTGACGCGGAAGTGGTTCGACCCGACCGACGTCGTGTACAAGGCGTTCTGATGTCGGCGGACATCCGGATGCACTTCGGCCCCCAGGGCTCGCTCCTGGCGTCCGCCCGCGCCTGTGAGGCCGAGGTCTTCCTCGAGTGGTTCGGCAACACCCGCGAGCAGCTCGACGAGGAGTACCGCGACTACGAGGACCGTTCGGTGTTCCTCGTCCTCGCGGACGCCGACGACGAGGTGCACGCTGCGGTCCGCCTGATCGCGCCAGGCGGGCGGGCCGGGCTGAAGACCGTGGTCGACATGGGCCGTCGGCCCTGGGCGATCGATGGCGCCCGCGCCGCCGCGGCGGTAGGTGTGGACCTGGGATCCACCTGGGAGGTGGCGACGCTCGCTGTGCGAACCGGCTCCGATGCCGCCGGACTACGAATGTCGCTCGCGCTCTACCACGGTCTGGTCAGCATCGCCCGGGCCAATCGGATGAGCTCACTCGTGGCCATCCTCGACGAGCGGGTGCGCCGCCTGCTCAACTCCATCGGCATCCTGATGCGACCGTTCCCTGGGACCGCCGCGGCGCCCTACCTGGGATCGTCCGCCAGCACGCCCGTCTACGCGCACTGCGCGCCGGTGCTCGCGAACCAGCGCCGACACTTCCCCGATGCGCACCGGCTGGTCACCCTCGGCGTCGGCCTCGACGGAATCTCGGTACCGCCGCTGCCCGCCTTCCGGCTCGTGCCGACCAGGGTGCCGCTCACCCTGCCGCTCTCGCTCGAGCACGCGCCCCTTCTCGGGTCGCACCTGGTCGGGTCGGCTCGCTAGACGTTCGGAGCGGGAACTCCACATGCGCCTCGGTACGCCTGGCTCGAGACGTTCCCGCTCCGAACGTCTCACCGCGAACCAGCGCGGCCCTCCCCCTCCGGGACGGACGCGCGAAGGTCGCGACGACGGGCTTCGCTGCGATTGCCGAGCGTTCCCGCGGAAACGCTCGACGGTCGCTCCGACGCACTTCTGCGATTGCCGGGCGTTTCCGCGGAAACGCTCGACGGTCGCTCCCGGGCGCTCCAGATCGGGCGCGAGGGAGTTGTCCACACCCGCGCCCGGGAGTGTCGGTGGCTCCGGGTAGCGTCGGTTCATGGGCACAGACACACAGGTCAGGACCGTAATCGACGCTCTCGCGGGCGTGTCGTCGACCGGCGTGCGTCGCCGGGCATCCCGGGGCGGAGCAGAGCGTCGCCGGCGAGCCCACCGCGCGCCGCAGGCCCGCCGTCCGTCGCGCATCCACCGCCGGGCCGGGACCGACGCCGCGCTGATGTCGGCGCTCACCTCGACCGTCCCCGCGGACCTGAGCGTCCCGCAGCTCGAGGTCGCGTTGACCACCCTGGCGGGGCACCTGAACGCCGCGACGTGCCGGTTCGGCGGTCCTGCTCGGGGAGTTCGACGCCCGCGAGGGGTGGGCGATGGACGGCATCGTGTCCTGCGCGCACTGGCTCACCTGGCGGTGCTC
>NZ_DATCNW010000108.1:0-6613 GCF_036565025.1 Pengzhenrongella sp. | reverse complement strand
GGCGAGCCGGCGCGACCGTCGTTCGGTGATCTCAGCAATCCGATCCCTCCGAGGAGAACCCGGCCCGTGCACCCCGTCGAACTGCAGCAGACCTACCTCGACCTCACGACGCCGCACGTCGCCGATGCGTGCCTGCGGCTCAGCATCGGCGATCCGCTGCGCGCCGGCGGACACCAGGCCGCTGTGGAGCGGCGTGCACCTGGTCGGCCGGGCGCTGCCCGCGCGGCACTACGGAAGCGTCGACGTCTTCCTCGAGGCCCTTGAGCACGCGCACCCCGGTGACGTCCTCGTGGTCGACAACGCCGGCCGCCGCGACGAGGCCTGCGTGGGCGACCTGATCGCCCTGGAGGTCGCCCGCGCCGGCCTGTCCGGCATCGTGATCTGGGGCCTGCACCGCGATACCACCGAGCTGCGCACCATCCGGTTGCCGGTCTTCAGCCAGGGCACCCTGCCCGCGGGCCCGCAACGCCTCGACGCACAGGACTCGCTCGCACTCGCGTCCGCCAGGTGCGGCGAGCACCTGGTGACCGCCGACGACTTCGTGCTCGGCGACGACGACGGCGTGCTGTTCGCGCCGCTGGACCGCGCCGCGGACATCGCCGAGCTCGCCGCCGGCATCCGGGACACCGAGCGGCACCAAGCGGCGCGGATGACCCTCGGCGAGACCCTCCGGAGCCAGACCCGCTTCGCCGAGTACCTCGCGGTCCGCGACACCGACGGCAGCACGTTCCGGGCGCACCTGCGCTCGGTCGGCGGAGCCATCGAAGAGTGACGCCGGCTGACTATCGCGGAGCTTTCCCGTCACGCGCCGAGCTCGCACGCACCACCAGTCGCGGCTCGATGACCGCGTGCACCGCCTCGCGCCGACCGCCGATCCTGCTCGACAGCAGCTCGACGGCGCGGCGACCCAGGACCCCGGCGGACTGGCTGACCGAGGTCAGGGAGAACTCGTCGAGCGAGGCGAGGTACGTGTCGTCGTACCCGACGACCCCGACGTCCCGCCCGACGGCGGCCCCGGCGCGCCTGATCGCGGTGACCGCCTCCAGGGCGATGAGGTCGTTGTGGGCGAAGAAGGCGAGGTCCGGTTTCGCGGCGCGAAGCTCGGCGTCGACCACCGCCCCGACTCCCCCACCGGTACGCACGCTCCGCGCGACGCCGCCGAGGCCGGCGTCGGACATCGCCTCGCGGTACCCGGCCTTGCGGTCCTCGCTCGAGCTCTCGGCGAGCTCCGCCGCGACATCCAGGTGGACCACGCAGCGGTAGCCCGCGGCCAGCAGGTGCTCGGTGACCAGCCGACCCCCGACACGCTCGTCGGCGTTCACGCTGTCCAGGACGCCGGAGCCCGTCGTCCGACCCACGAGGCAGGTGGGGACGAGGCTACCGACCCGCTCGAGGTAGGCGTCGTCGAGCAGCGGAGAGACGAGCACCAGCGCGTCGACCCGGAGCTCGAGGAAGGTCTCGACCGCCTCCTGCTCCAGGTGGACCTCGCGGGATCCGGTGGCCAGCAGGGCGCTCTGTCCGAGCGACGTCGCGGCCGGCCGGGCCCCGTCGATGATGTCGGCGTAGAACGGGTTGCGCAGGTCGGGCAGCACCACGCCGATCAGGTTGGTCCGCCGACCGGCGAGGTGCTTGGCGGCCGCGTTGGGGCGGTAGCCGAGCGAGGCGACCGCCTCCAGCACCGCCGACCGCCGCGACGGCGAGACGCTCGGCTCCCCCCGCATCACCAGCGAGACCAGAGCCCGGGACACCCCCGCACGATCCGCAACGTCCTGCTGAGTGGGGTTAGCGCGCACCCCCGCAGCCTAAGTGCGCCGAACGGGGGTGCCGCGAAAGCGACACCCCCGATCGCGGATCAGGCGTGCGTGAAGCGGAACTCTTCTTCCAGCTCTTCGAGGGTCAGGTGGCTGGTCTCGGGGACCATCTTCCAGCTGAAGATCAAGGTGCCGACGTTGATCGCCGCGAAGACGAGGAACGTCCCGGCCCCGCCGAACGAGCTGATCAGCACCGGGAAACTGAACGAGATGATGGCGTTGACGATCCACAGGAGGAAGACCGACAGGCCCATGCCGAAGCCGCGCATCTTCATCGGGAAGATCTCCGAGAGCATCACCCAGGTCACCGGTGAGATCGCGCCCTGCTGAAAAATGAGGAAGCTGAGCATGCACCCCAGCACGATGTACGAGCTGGACGTGGCGGGCGCCACACCCGCATCGAGGCTCGGCGAGATGAGCAGACCGAACGTCACGCCGATCGCGGCGAGCGAGACGATGACGCCCGCCTGGCCGACCATCAGGAGCTGGCGACGCTTGAACCGTCCCACGAGCCACAACCCCGCGGCGCTCGCCACCACGGAGACCACGCCGTTGGCGATGGTCGCGGTCAGCGCGGCGTTGGTGCCCAGCCCGGTCTTGGTGAGGATCGTCGGCGCGTAGTACATGAGGGTGTTGACGCCGGTGAGCTGCTGGAGGATGGCGATGCCGACGCCGATGAAGACCAGGCGCTTGATCCACGGGGTCTTGAGGTCGGACCAGCCGCCCTCCCGCGCCGCGGCGGAGTCGTGGGCGACCGTGAGCATCTCGCTCAGCTCGCCCTTGATGTCGTACTCCTTGCGGCGCGTAGCGCGCAACACGTCCAGGGCCTCGCCGAAGCGTCCCTTGCAGGCGAACCAGCGGGCGGTCTCGGGCATGAAGTGCATGCCGATCCACAACGCGATCGCCGGCACGGAGGCGATGAACAGCATGATGCGCCACGTCGAGTGACCGTCCCAGAGGTTCGCGAGCACGGCGTTCGTGGAGTAGGCGAGCAGCTGGCCGGTCACGATCATCAGCTGGTCGACGGCGACCAGGCGTCCGCGCAGCTCGCGCGGCGCGATCTCGGCAAGGTAGACGGGCACGGTCGCCGAGGCAGCGCCGACGGCGATGCCGAGCACGATGCGCGCGAGGATCATGACCCCGACGTTCGGGGCGAGCGCGGTGCCGACGGCGCCGAGGAAGAAGATCCCGGCGAGCATCAGAATGTTGTGGCGCCGGCCGAAGCGGTCCGAGAGCCTGCCGCCGTACAGGGCGCCGAAGGCCGCACCGAAGAGCAGCGACGAGGTCACCAGCCCCTCGGTGACCGGGGTCAGGCCGAGGCCGCCCTTCGCCACCGTGTCCGTCATGAAGGGCAACGCACCGGCGATCACGCCCGTGTCATAGCCGAAGAGCAGTCCACCGAGCGTCGCCACCATGGCGATCGCCTTCATGGAACGCTTCTTGTTCGGTGTCCTCTCCTCTTCGAAGAGCGAGTCGATCTCGAGCTGCGAGGCGGTCCCGGGTAACCCGGCCGCCCCCACATGGTTACTGATCGCCGTCATTGGCGCGTCCTTCCATTGCGGGGCGCACGAGGACGACCCCGGAAGTGGTGTGCCGGGGTCGTCGACTGCTGGAACGACGCGACCGAGGAAACTCGTCCTTGAGTGGCGAAGCCCGCGCCAGCAACCTCGCCTGCACGTCGTACGTAGTGACATTCAATCGGCTTTGTTCTAACAAGTCAAACGATTGTCCTGTCATTCTGTCTATAGGACGAATGTGAGATGTCTCACGCGTCGTAGGTGGTGGTCCCGCTGATCGCGCCGACCTGGTGCCACGCGCCGTCGGCCGCGGACTCCTCGGCGGCGTCGGCCACGCTCGCGGCGGACCAGCCGTCGGCCGCGGACGGCGCGAGCTGCTTGCCGGTCGCGACGGACTCCAGGAACAGCCGGGCCTCGATCGTCTTGAGGTCGTCGAAGCCCATGGAGGTACCGGCACCGGGCTGGAAGCGCGAGAACTCGCCGTAGCCGGGGCCGGCCAGAACAGTCGTGTAGCCGTGTTCTGCCCCGTTCAACCCGAGGCAGACCTCGAGCTCGTTGAGTCGCTGGAAGTTCCAGCGGACCGATCCCTGCGTGCCGTAGACCTCGACAACGTACTCGGCCCGCGGGCCGACGGCGACGCGGCTCGACTCGAAGGTGCCCACGGCACCCGACGCGAAGCGCGCGAGCACCCCGACGTAGTCCTCGTTCTGGACGGGCTTGAGCGCGCCGCCCGCGCCGCGACTGAAGTGGCTCGCTGCCCCGCTCGCCGGCTCGGCACGTTCGGTGATGATCGTCGTGCTCAGCGCCGTGACCTCGTTGATCGCCCCGACGAGGAACTGCGCGAGGTCGAAACCGTGCGAGACCAGGTCGCCCAGGACCCCGGACCCGGCACGCTCGCGCTCGAAGCGCCAGGTCAGCGCGCCGGCCGGGTCGCTCGAGTAGTCCGCGAGCAGCCAGCAGCGCACGTTCGTGATCCGGCCGAGCTCACCGGCGCGAATGAGCTCGCGGGCGCGGGCGACGGCGGGCGCGTGCCGGTAGTTGAACCCCACCCCGGTGACGATCCCAGCGTCGTGCGCCGCGCGGGCGATCTCGCCGCTCTCGGCGGCCCCGCGCCCCATCGGCTTCTCGATCCAGAACGGCTTGCCGGCCTTCGCGGCCGCGAGCGCCATCTCCTTGTGCAGGAAGTTCGGCGCGCAGATCGACACGACGTCGACCTCGGGGTGGTTCAGCACCTCGTGGTAGTCCAGCGTCCAGCTCTCGTACCCGAGCACGTCCGCGGCCTCCCGCGCGCTGGCCTCGACCGTGTCCGCGGCGATCACCAGGCGCGCGCGCAGGCCGAGCTCGGGGTACCGCTCGGCAACCGCCTTGTAGGCCCGGGTGTGCAGCCGGCCCATCCAGCCGACGCTGATCAGGCCGACGCCGATGGTCCGGGTTGTCCCGCTCATGCGCCGAGCTCCTTCGTGACTCGCTCGAGCATGGCCTTGTGGATCTCGTCGGCCCGCTCGTTCCAGCCGAACACGCACACGGTCGCGACGCCGTCGAAACGGGTGTCCCGCAGCGCGCCGAACAGCTCGTCCCACGGCACGTCGCCGTTGCCGATCTCGTTGTGCTGGTGCACTCGGACGTCGGCGCCCGGCGGGTTGGTGATGTAGCGCAGGCCCCCGTTGATCGTGTGGTTGAAGACGTCGGCGAGGTGCACGTGCGCCAGGCGGTCCCCGGCGTAGTCGATCATCCGCCGGACGTCCCCGGCGCCGTCGGACAGGTGGAAGGCGTGCGGGGCGCAGAACAGGTAGTTCACGTACGGCTTGTTGATCCCCCGCACCAGGTCGACGGCGGCGTCGTTGAGCTCGATGAAGTCGTACGGGTGGGCCTCGAGGTTCAGCTCCAGCCCGTACCGCTCGATGTGCGGGAGCAGCTCGTCCATGGACCGGCGGAAGCTCGCGTCGCAGTGCTGCGGGTCGTTCGGGTCCCCCGACAGCTCGGAATTCACCATCGGGCAGTCGAGCTCGACGGCGATCTCGAGCAGCCGCCGGAAGTTGCGCACCGCGGCCGCCCGCTCGTCCTCGCGCTGCGAGGACCAGTTGTACACCGGGACCAGCGTCTGCATCGTGACGCCGGTCTCCCGCATCGCGTCCTTGACGCTCTTGAGCTCGGCGTCACCCGCCGTGGGATAGCGGTGCCAGGAGAAGAAGTCGCCGCGCGGGGAGAGCTCGAGGTACTCGTACCCGAGCTCGGCCGCCTTGCGGACCTCGTCGGCCACCGACAGCGTCGGGTGATACATCGCCGGGTCGAGCGCGATCTTGACCATTGGCTTGCTCCACTTCGTTGGGGACGGGTCGTTGCGGGTTCATCGGGAGAACGGGCACGCAGGCCGACGGCGGGCGGAGGTCCGACCCCCGCCCGCCGTCGTCGGTGGGTCTGCGCTCAGGCGAACGCGACCGTCTTTCCGGTCGAGTAGAACTCGGGCTTGTCGATCATCGTGATCGGGACCACCCCGGCGTCGCCGAGCAGGGCCTTGACGCCCGCGTCGCACACGACGGCGGCGGCGTAGCCGTCCCAGCTGGACGGGCCGCTGGCCTCACCGGTCTCGACCGAACGGATCCACGACTGAAGCTCGGTGGTGAACGCCCCGTCGAACCGGTCGACGTGGTCGGTCGCGAGCGAGTTGCGGTGGCCCGCGCCGTCCCGGAGCTCGATCTTGTGCTGGTCGCCGAGGCTGACGGTGCCGGTCTCGGCGACGACCTCGCAGCGGATGTCGTACGCGTAGCCGATGTTGACGAAGATCTCGTCGTCGACCCGGACGCCCGACGCGGTCTCGAGGATGAGCACGAGCGGGTCCTGCAGGTGACCGAACCGGTGGGTCGTCTTCTTCGGCTTGTCGACGCGCGCGGTGACGAACTCCTCGCCGAGCAGCCACCGCATCGTGTCGATCTCGTGGATCGCGGTGTCGTTGATCGCCATGTCGGCGGTGTAGATCTCCGGCACGGTGGGGTTCCGGTGGGCGCAGTGCACCATCAGCGCCTCGCCGATCTCGCCGCCGTCGAGCACCGCCTTCAGCTCGCGGTAGCTCGCGTCGTAGCGGCGCATGAAGCCGACCTGGACGAGCCGGCGGCCGGCCTTCTGCTCGGCGGCCATGATCCGCAGGCAGGCCGCGGCCGTCGGGGCCAGCGGCTTCTCGCAGAAGACCGGCTTGCCGGCCTCGATCGCCGCGATGACGGACTCCTCGTGCGCCGGCCCGAAGCTCGTCACCATGACGGCGTCGACCTCGTCGGCCGCGATCAGCGA
>NZ_DATCNW010000107.1:0-5799 GCF_036565025.1 Pengzhenrongella sp. | reverse complement strand
CACGGCCGACGTCGCCGCATCGTTCCAGGAGGCCGTCGTGGATGTCCTGACTGCCAAGGCGGTACGGGCCGCGCGCGAGCGGGGCGTCGGGCACCTGATCATCGGCGGCGGGGTGGCGGCCAACTCGCGGTTGCGGGCGCTTGCAGAGCAGCGGTGCGCGGCCGCCGGGATCCGGCTGCGCATACCGCGCCCGGACCTGTGCACCGACAACGGGGCGATGGTCGCGGCGCTCGGTGCGCAACTGGTCGCGCATGCCGCGACGCCGTCGCGGCTGGACATCCCGGCCGATTCCGCGCTCGCCATCACCGACGTCCTCGTCTGATCCGCTCCCCATCCGTGATCAACAGCACTTCGTGGTCGCCAGGGCGGCCATCCGGCGCTGTTGATCAACGAGGGGAGGGAGGATGGCGGGCGCAACGAGGGGGAGGATGGCGGGCATGACGCTGATGTGGGAGGTGCGGGCGCCCGACGGACGCCTTGACGATCTGGTCGCCTACGTCAGCGCGCACGCCGACCCGTCCGCCCAGGTGTTCCGAAGCGTCGGGGACGACCCGCGCGTCGTCGTCATCGACCCCACCGGCCGCGGCGTGCCGGACGTCCCGGCCGAACTGGTCGCCCGGCCGCCGCACGAGTGGCGCTTCGAGCCCGTCGCCCGCGGCGGCTGAGGTTGCGGCAGCGGGCGCTGGGCAGCACAGTTCTCGCGTGGCGACCAATCCTGACGACCTGCCCACCCCTGAGGCCGAGGCCCGCCGACGTTCCGGCCTGCCGGCGCTGACCGAGCTGGCCACCGGCGGCCCCGCGGTCGCGATCCGCTACGCCCGCCGGATTGCCGCGACCGCGCGCAACGCGGCCGAGGTGGTGCGCTTCGGCGGCCTCGAGACCGGCGAGAGCGGGTCGCCGTTCACCGTCGAGGCGGAGGCACCCAACTACCGGCTGCGGCACTACTTCGCCGAGGATGTCCCCGCCGACGCCACCCCGATCGTCCTGGTGCCGCCGCTCATGCTGACCACCGAGGTGTGGGACGTCTCGCCCGGCAGTTCCGGGGTCGCCAGCCTGCACGCCGGGGGCGTGGACACCTGGGTGGTCGACTTCGGCCACCCCGACCACGAGCCGGGCGGCCTGGAGCGCACGCTCACCGACCACGTGCTCGCGGTCAGCGATGCGATCGACCGGGTCCGCGAGGCGACCGGGCGCGACGTCGTGCTGGGCGGGTACTCGCAGGGCGGCATGTTCGCCTACCAGGCCGCCGCCTATCGCCGGGGGGACGGCATCGACTCCCTGGTCACGTTCGGCTCTCCCGTCGACACCCGCGCGCCGCTGCCGATCCCGATCTCGCCCGACGTGGCTGCCCGCATCGCCGGGGGCCTGGTCGACAGCGGGGTGCTGCACCGCATCGCGCTGCCCGGCTGGGCGGCCCGGCTCGGGTTCAAGCTGCTCACGCCGGCCAAGACCGTGCAGGGCCGGGTGCGGTTCTTGCTCGCCCTGCACGACCGCGAGGCCCTGCTGCCGCGCGAACGGCAGCGCCGGTTCCTCGAGTCCGACGGCTGGACAGCCTGGTCGGGGCCCGCCATCGCTGAGCTGCTCGAGCAGTTCGTCACGCACAACCGGATGCTCGAGGGCGGCTTCGTGATCGATGATCGCCTGGTCACGCTGGCCGATATCGACGTGCCGGTGCTCACCGTCGTCGGCTCCACCGACACGCTCGGGCACCCCGATTCGGTGCGGGCCGTGCGCCGCGCCGCGCCGCGCGCCGACATCTACGAGCTGACGCTGCACGCCGGCCACTTCGGGCTCGTCGTGGGCTCGAAAGCCAACAGCCGCACGTGGCCCGCCGTCGCCGGCTGGGTGCGTTGGCGCGCGGGCCAGGCCGAGCGGCCAGCGGAGATCCTCCCCGCGGAAGAGGTCGAATCGACGCCGTTGCGGCCCGCCGGCGGCGGCGCCGCGGCGATCGCGCAGGCCGCCGAGCTGGGCGTCGGTGCCACCCGCATCGTGCTCGGCACGGCCCGGCAGGCCGTCCGGGTCGCGCGCAGCGTGGTGTCCGAGGCGCCTTCTCAACTGCCGCGGCTGGCGCGCATCGAGCAACTGGACCCGGCGACGCGAATCTCGCTGGGCCTGCTGCTCGACGAGCAGGCCCGCAAGGCCCGCGAGGAGATCTGTTTCCTGTTCGGCGATCGTGCCTACCGCCAGCACGACGTGAAGCACCGCGTCGACAGCGTCGTGAAGGGCCTGATCAGCGTGGGCGTGCGGCACGGCGACCGGGTCGGCGTGCTGATGAGCACCCGACCGAGCGCGTTCACCGTCGTGGCCGCACTGAGCCGGCTCGGGGCGAGCGCCGTGCTGCTGCGCCCGGACGCCGAACTCGACCGCGAAGCCCGCCTCGGCCGGGTCACCTGGGTGATCTCCGACCCCGAGCACGTGGCTGACGCCGCGCTGCTCGACGGGGTGACGTGGTGCGTCCTCGGCGGTGGTGCCGACTCGCGTGAACTGCCCCCAGGTGTGGTGGATATGGAGCGCATCGACCCCGACGAGGTCGAACTACCTGGCTGGTACCGCGCCAACCCGCACCGCGCCGGCGACGTCGCTTTCGTGCTGTTCACCGGCGAGGGAGCGGGCACCAAGGCTATGCAGATCACCAACCGCCGCTGGGCGATGTCGGCCCTCGGCACCGCGTCCGCGGCGGCCCTGAAGACCGGTGACACGGTCTACAGCACCACCCCGATCCATCACTCCTCGGCGCTGCTGATGAGCGTGGGTGGCGCGGTCGCCGCCGGCGCCCGCTTCGCGATGGCGACGGGCGACGACGCGGACACGTTCTGGGAGGAGGTCCGCCGCTACGGCGCCACGCACGTCTCCTACACCTGGACCTCGCTGCACGCTGTCACCGTCGGCCCGCCGAATCGAAACGAGCAGCACCACCCGATCCGGATGTTCATGGGCTCCGGCATGCCGCGCAACCTGTGGCGGCGGGTCGCCGAGCGCTTCCCGTCGGTCCGGGTGCTCGAGTTCTACGCCTCAGCCGACGGCGAGGCGATCCTGGCCAACCTCAAGGGCACCCCGATCGGGTCGATGGGCCGTCCGCTGCCGGGCTCGGCGGAGGTCAAGGTTGCCGCGTTCGACCGCGTCGCGCGCAGCCTCGAACTCGGCCCTGACGGCCTGGGCCGCGAGTGCGCCACCGACGAGGTCGGCCTGCTGGTTGCCCGCGTCAACCCCGGCGAATCGATAGCCGGCAATCCGTTGCGTGGCGTCTTCACCGGCGGTGACGCGTGGCGGTCCTCCGGCGACCTGTTCCTGCGCGACGAACACAACGACCTCTGGCTCGTCGACCCGGTCAGTGCCCTCATCCCGACGGCAGGTGGCCCGGTGATGCCGGCGGGAACTCGGATGGCCCTGGGCACGATCCCGGCCGTCGACCTGATGGTGGCCTACGGCGTTGCCGATGGCGACGCCGAGTCGCTGGTGGCCGCGGTGACGTTGCGGCCCGGCGCGGCCCTGAGCGCGGCCGACCTCGACCGGGCCTTCGACCGGCTGCCGGCCTCGCACCGGCCGAGCTACGTGCAGGTCGTGCGGTCCATCCCGGTGACGACCTGGCACCGCCCGATATGGCGGCCGCTGCAGCAGGCCGGCATCCCGAAGCCGGCCCGCACCCGCAAGGTCTGGAAGCTGGGCGAGGACCGCGCCCACTACGAGCAGTTGAAAGCGGACTAGCCGAGCAGCTCACCCGTGATCAACACGCTCGGAGCATGGCCCTGGCCATATGGAATGCGTGTTGATCAGCGCCGCGCCACGAGTTTGGCGAGAACTGCAACAAGATCGCTTGCTGCGCTGTCTACTAGGCGTGGAGGCAGTCGTGGTCGAGGAGCGGGACTTCGTGTCGTTCGTGCGCGCGAACACCACCGCTCTCCTGCGCACCGCCTACCTGCTGACGGGCAGCTCACCCGCCGCGGAGGAACTCGTGCAGGACACCCTCGTCCGGCTCTACCCCAAGTGGGATCGGGTGAGCGCCGCCGACGTGCCGATCGCCTACGTCCGCCGCTCGTTGGCCAACGCGTTCGTCAATCAGAAGCGCCGGCCGTCGAGCCGGGAACTCGTGCTCGACGTCCTACCCGAGCGCCGCGACACGCACGACGCAGTCGCGCAACTCGCCGACCGTGACGAGGTGTGGGGGCTGCTGCGCACCCTGCCCGACCGGCAGCGCGCCGCGCTGGTGATGAGGTTCTTCCACGACCTGCCCGACGAGGAGATAGCCGACGCGCTCGGCTGCCGCGTCGGGACGGTCCGCAGCTTGATCAGCCGAGGGCTCGCGTCGTTGCGCGAGCGGAGCGCCGCTTCGGCGGCTCCCTCGACGAGGAGGTTCGGATGAACGACAAGATCGACATCGAGGCGGCGCTACGCGCCAGCCTTGCCGAGCACGCCCGGCACGCGCCGGCGGCCGGGCTGCTGGCCGAGCGCGTCATCGCCGACGTCGACCCGCTGTCGCCGGCGCGCGAACGTCGCCGGGCCCGGCAGTGGCGCACCTGGACGCTGCCGCTCATCGCGGCCGGTTCGGTGGCCGCGATCGCCGCCGCCCTCGTCGGCGTCAGCCAGTTCCAACACACCGCCGACCACGAGCGCCCGGCCGTGCAGCTCAGCTCGGTGGTCCCGCTGCCGACGCACACCCCGACGACTGTTGCGTCACCGCCCCCGTCGAGCCCGACCATCACCCCGCACCAGACCAAGCCCGGCGTCGCGGTCGCGCCGGTTCCGTCGAACTTCACGGTGCTGGACCTGACCTTCGCGAGCGCCGACGAGGGTTGGGCGTTGGGCTCCAGCGACTGCCTTACGGGAGGCGGCACCTGCACCGCGCTCGTCCACACGGCCGATGGCGGCGACACCTGGCAGGGCATGCCGACGCCGCCGGCCAACGTGACCGGTGTCGGCGACTGCGCCGACCCGTGCGTGCGGAGCATCCGCTTCGCGAATGACCAGATCGGTTACGCCTACGGTCCGAGCGCCTTCTTCATGACCACCAACGGCGGCAAGAGTTGGCAACGAGAGCCAGGCGGTGCCGATGCCCTGGAGACCCTGGACGGCAATGTCATCCGCGTCGCGGCCCGCAACGCCTGCTCCCCACCGGGCTGCGTCTACGGCGTGCAGATCGCGCCGCTCGGCAGCGTCGCATGGCATGACGTCGGGTTGTCCGCGACCACGACCGGCTCGAGCGTCGGGGTCGCGCTCGCTCGCACCGGGCACCGAGCCTTCGTCGAGGTCTTCGGGCACACCTCCGGGGGAGGGCAGAACGCGACCTCGGCGCTGTACACCTCCGCCGACGACGGGTGGGCCCTCGGCACGGCGGATTGCTTGGACGCAAGCGGCGGACCGTGTGCCGCGATGGTCCGCACGACCGACGGCGGAGTCACCTGGCACAGCATGAAGCCACCGTCGGCGAACGTGCCGTCGCCCGTGTGTAGCGACCCGTGTGCCCAGCACATCCGCTTCGCCACCGACCAGATCGGCTACGCCTTCGGCCCGTCGGCGTTGTTCATGACGACCGACGGCGGCAAGAGTTGGCAACGAGAACCAGGCGGCGCCGATGCCCTGGAAACCCTGGACGGCAACGTCATCCGGGTCGCCGCCCGCACTGCCTGCTCCCCACCGGGCTGCGTCTACGGCGTGCAGACTGCGCCGATCGGCAGCGCCGTTTGGCATGACGTCGGGCTGTCCGCCACCACGACCGGTTCGAGCGTCGGGGTCGCGCTGGCGCGCACCGGCCGCGGCGCGTTCGTCGAGGTCTTCGGGCGCACCTCCGGGGGAGGGCAGAAC
>NZ_DATCNW010000106.1:0-9274 GCF_036565025.1 Pengzhenrongella sp. | reverse complement strand
CGGCATGCCGGTCTCACGAGGCCGGCATGCCGTCCGGGCGGATCTAGGCAGTCAGCTCACTTGGCGGCCAGGGCCGCGGTGCCGTTCTTCTGCAGCTCGGCGAGCATCGCCTTCGGGTCGCCGCCCTTGCCGAGGGTCGCGAGCTTGGAGTTGAAGGCGGCCATCACCGGGTCGAAGCCGGCCAGGTTCACCGGGCCCTGGCCGTAGTCGCCACCGGCCGCGAACGCGGCGTCGTCCGGGTACTGCTCCTTGAACTTCGCGATGCCGTCCTGCGTGGACGGCATCGGCCCGAACGCCTTGGTGAACTCCAGCTGCTGGTCGGTGCTGGTCAGGAACTTCACCAGGTCGACCGCCTGCTCCTGGTGGGTGCTCTTGGCGGCGATGCCCCAGCAGTTGCTGAACATCAGGGTGCCCTTGCCGGCGGGGCCCTTCGGCAGCTCGACGGTCCGCGACTTGATGGTCGGGAAGTCCTTGGTCAGGGCGCCCTTGATCCAGTTGCCCTCGATCGTCATCGCGGCGATGCCCTTGCCGAACGCCTCGCCGCCCCACCCGGCGGCCGGCGTGGTGTCGGTGTTGAACTTCATCGTGCCGGCCTTCATCATCTTCTGGATCTCCTGCAGCCCGGCGAGGTTCTCCGGGGAGTCGGCCGTCATCTTGGTGCCGTCCTGCGACACCACCCAGCCGCCAGCCTGCTTCATGAAGGCGCCGCCGCGGTTGATGTCGTTGCCGATGACCAGGCCGGTGACCTTGCCCGTCGTCAGCTTCTTGGCCACGGTCTCAAGCCCCGCCCAGTCCTTCGGGATGTCCGCGTCGGTGAGCCCGGCCGCGGTCCACATGTCGGTGTTGATCTCGAGCGCCAGCGTGGAGTAGTCCTTCGGCGCGCACTGGAACTTGCCGTCGTAGGTGAAGGCGTCGACCAGGGATGGCAGGAAGTTCTCGTCCTTCACCTTGTCGCCGTAGGCGTACAGGTTGCCCACGCTGGCGAAGTCGCCGATCCGGGACGCGTCGGCGTAGAACAGGTCCGGGGGCGTGCCGCCCGCGAAGCCCTGGCCGAACTGCTGGCCGAGGTCGCTCGCGACGATCACCTCGGTGGTGTTGCCGGTCTTCTTTGCCCAGGCGCTCGTCGCGGCCTTGACCGCGTTGGTCTCCGCGTCGCCCGAGCTGCCGATCATGATGGTGAGCTTGGCGTGACCGCTCGCCTGGGTCTTGGTGGCGCCGCCGAAGTTGCTCCCGCTGCCACCGCCGCACGCCGTGAGGGCGAGGGCCCCGGCCGCGCACAGCGCCAGTGCCGCCGACCCCCGACGGATGTGTCCTTTGCTCATGTGCTCTTCCTCCGTGTCGATGCGGTTTCCCCTCATTGGGAAACAGCAGCTTCGTGCGTCAGTCGTCGTCGAGCCTCACCACGGCGTCGGTGCTGTGCTGCGGCGGTCGGTGCTGCCGCGTGGGATCACGTTGGGTTGGTAGAGGGTGCCCTCGGTCGTGAGGGCCCGGCCCGTTCGGGCGTCGTCGAGGATCTCCAGGACGCTCTCCGCGACCGCCTGCAACGGCTGGCGCAGGCTGGTGAAGCCGAAGGACTTCGCCAGGTCACTGTCGTCGAAACCGACCAGGCCGAAGTCGCGGCCCGGGACCAGGCTCCCGTCGCGCAGCACCGCCCAGGCACCGGTCGCGAGGGTGTCGGACGCGCACACCAGCGCCCCGCCGCGGCCGATCGCGTCGATGAGCGGGCCGGCGGCGGCGGCTGCTGCCTGGATGTCCTGCTCGGCGAACCCTTCCAGCTCGGGGTGAGCACGCCCCGCGCGCTCGGTGGCCGAGCGCCAGCCCTCGCGCCGCGCCGCGCCGATCGGTGAGTCGTTGGGCCAGCCGAGGAATCCGATCCGCCCGTACCCCTGCTCGACCAGGTGCTCGACGGCGGCGACCGTGCCGCCGTGGCCGTCGACGTCCACCCAGAACGAAAAGCTGGGGTCGTCCCACACCCGCCCGAACGAGACGAACGGGATACCCCGCTCGCGCAGCCAGTCCGGCCTCGGGTCGTCGTGCCGGGTGTCGGTGAGGATGAAGGCGTCCACGAGCTGGCTCGCCAGCAGGTCCTGGTAGGCCGGCAGCGGATCGTCCGGGTTGTCCGCCGCGAACGGGACCAGGTGCGCGCCGCCCCGCCGCGAGGCGATGGTCAGCTCGACCAGGAACTGGTCGACGAGGTTGCCGAGCCTGCGCGCGCCGAGCGCGTTGAGCTCGATGCCCAGCGCGTTCGCCCGGCGGTGGCTCAGCGAGCGCGCGGCGAGGTTGGTCCGGAAACCGAGGCGATCGATCTCGCGCTGGACCCGCTCCAGGGTGTCCGGCGCGACCCGGTGCGGCTTGTTGACGACGTTGCTCACCGTCTGGCGGGACACCTGCGCGGCGTGGGCGACATCCATGATGGTCGCGCGACGCCGATCGGCCGGGGCCTGCGTCATCGTTGACTCCCGTACCCGTTCGTGGTGTCATTTGAGCGTTCATTTGAGCGCTCAAATCGGCTGTGGAGAGACTGGACCCCCGAGGGGTCTGCTGTCAAGACCCCCATCAGTCGTCCATTTCGCCCGCTCTACCCGGAGGCTGCACATGCTCGACGTCGTCCACCCCCAGGACCCGCCCATGGCACCGCGACAGCCCTGGCTGCACGAGCTCGCGATCTGCGTGAACGGCAACTCGACCGCCGTCGGCGGCGCGGACGGGCAGATCGTGCCGCCCGGGGCGCAGGGGTTCTACGTCGATGACAGCCGGGTGCTGAGCCGCTTCACGGTGCAGCTCGGCGACGAGCCCGCCGCTCCCCAGGGGTCCGCGAGCAGCGGCGCCCGATCGGAGTTCTGGGCTGCCGCGCGCCACCTCGGCGCCGAGGGCGCCGACCCCACGGTCGAGGTGCACCGGCGCCGCGAGGTCGTCCCCAGCGGTTTGCGCGAGACCTTCCAGGTGGTCTCCCGGGCACCCGAACCGCTCCGTGCGGGTCTCGTGCTGCACCTGGCCGGCGACGGAGCCGACGTCGGCGTGGTCAAGGCCGGCCTGCCCGGTGGCCCCCCGCTGACTGCCCGCCTCACCCCGGACGGGCTCGGCCTGAGCTGGTCCGACGATCGGCACGAGACGACGATCCGGTTCGAGCCCGCCCCGGAGCTCCTCGCCCCGGGTGACGCGGACGCGCCCGCCGAGGCGCGGTTCGTCGTGGCGGCGAGCCCGGGGCACCCCGGCACCGTGCGCGTCTCGATCGAGGTGCGCCGCCTGGCCGTCTCCAACCTCGACGCGGACACCGGCGCGGGCCTGGTGGACTGGTCGCGGATCACCGTCGAGGCCCAGGACCCCCGGCTGGACCACGCGGTACAGGCCTCGCTCGACGACCTGCGGCACCTGCTGCTCACCGACCCCGAGGCGCCGGCGGACATCTTCGCCGCCGCCGGGACCCCCTGGTACCTCACGCTGTTCGGCCGGGACTCGATCTGGGCCGCGCGGATGATGCTGCCGTTCGGCACCGAGCTCGCCGCGGGCACCCTGCGCACCCTCGCCCGCCGACAGGGCACCCGGGTCGACGAGCGCACGGCGGAGGCGCCCGGCAAGATCCCGCACGAGCTGCGCCGGACGGCATCCGCCGATCCGCTGCCCAGCGGCCTGGCCCTCCCCTCGACGTACTACGGCACGATCGACGCCACGGCGCTGTGGGTCGTGCTGCTGCACGACGCCTGGCGCTGGGGCATGCCCGCGGCGCAGGTCGAGGCGCTGCTCCCCCAGCTGCGTGCCGCCGCCCGGTGGCTGACCGACTTCTCCACGCCCGACGGCGATGGCCTGCTGCGCTACATCGACCGCTCGGGCACGGGGCTCGCGAACCAGGGCTGGAAGGACTCCAGCGACGCGGTGCGCTGGCGCGACGGCGTGGTCGCCGAGGCACCGATCGCGCTGGTCGAGGCGCAGGCGTACGCGATCGAGGCCGCCGACGCCGCCGCGGCGCTGTTCGACGCGTTCGGCGACGACGGCGGTGAGGCCCTCCGCACGTGGGCCACAGTCCTTCGCACGCGCGTCCGCGACTCGTTCTGGGTCGGCGAGCAGGCGGATCGCTACCTCGCCATCGCCGTGGACGGGCAGGGCCGCAGCGTCGACGGGAAGGCGTCCAACATGGGCCACGTGCTGGGCACCGGCACGCTCGACGCCGACGAGGTCGCCCGGGTGAGCGCGACCCTCACGTCCGCCCCGCTGCTCGGGCCGTTCGGCGTCTCGACCCTCGCCCGCGACAACGGCGGGTTCAATCCGATCGGCTATCACACCGGCTCGATCTGGACCCACGACACCGCGATCTGCGCGTGGGGGCTGCTCCGCGAGGGCTACCGGACCGAGGCCACCGCGATGGCCCGCACGCTGCTCAACTCCTCGAGCGTGTTCGACGGCCGCTGGCCCGAGCTGTACGGCGGCGACGGCGTCCTGGGCCGGCCCGTCCCCTACCCCGCGTCGTGCCGCCCGCAGGCGTGGTCAGCGGCGTCGGCCGCGGTGCTGATCTCCGTCGCGCTCGGCTTCGAGCCCGACGCGCCGGCCGGGGTGCTGCACCTGAGCCCGTGCCGCCCCGCGGCGTACGGCGCGATGACCGTGCGCGGGCTGCGGTTCGCCGGCCAGGAGTTCGGCGTCCGGGTCGCCGCCGACGGCAGCGCCGAGCTCCTCGATGCCCCGGACGGCGTCGTGCTCGCCCCCTGGGAGGGCTGACCGCCGACTTGTCAGACGCAGCGCGCGCCCTGGTGCGCGCTACTTCTGACGATGATGACGGGCCTGTGGACGACGGGTGGCTGCGTCGTCAATTGGCCTAGCGTCGAACGATGAACCGGACCGGGCTGCCCACGATTGCGCAGCTACCCGCCGACCAACGCCCGCGCGAGCGACTCATCGCGCTCGGACCGGACGCGCTGACCGACGCCGAACTGCTCGCCCTCGTGCTCGGGACGGGTCGTCCCGGAGTGAGTTCGATCGAGCTCGCTCACGAGCTGCTGAACGAGCACGGCGGGATCGCGGGGCTCGCCACCCGCGATGTCGTCGCTCTCGGGCGGTCGTCCGGCATCGACGCAGGCAAGGGCGCGCGAGTGGTCGCCTCGCTCGCCCTGGCGAGGCGTTGTAGTGCCGCAGTTCCGCCGCACGACGCCGTGCGGACATCGGCGGACATTGCCCGTCTGGTCCGGCCGCTCCTCGAGCGGCGCGCGCGCGAACGCGTGGTTCTCGTGGTGTGCGGCGCCGGAAATCGGGTGCTCGCCACGACGGTCGTCGCCGAGGGCGGAGCGTCCTTCTCGGCGTTGCCGTTGCGGGAGATCCTTACCGAAGTGCTTCGCCGCGACGGAGTCGCCTTCGCCGTGGCACACAACCACCCGAACGGGGACCCCACCCCGAGCGCCGACGACCGCCGGACGACGACGGCGCTCGCCGACGCCGCGGAGCGGTGCGGGCTTCGACTTCTCGACCATGTGGTTGTCGCGGGCGGCGAGTGGCGAAGCGGGCTGTGACGGTGAACGAGAAGGTGGCGCGGTCACGCGGTCAGTCGCGAGAACTCCTCGTTGCGGGCGGCCGGCAGAAGAGCAGTGGCGAGGCGCGTGCGCTGGCTATGGAGCGCTCGCACACGGTCGAGGCGGCCATGACGTGAGATCAACCTCTGCTGACTCGCGCGATCTGGAACCGGGATCTCCAAGTTACTGAAGGCAGCGATGCCCAAAGTCCGATTTCGACCAGCCGAACCGGGGGACGCGGCAAGCAGAGCTTCGACTCCCTGACGGGAGGTCAGGTAGTGACGCACGAACCGGACATCCACCTCGGCCGACGAGGCCACCCAACCGAGCCGTCGTCGCGACCGCGGGGACATCCCGTTCGGGGTCGACGATTGTTCGAGGAGCCGGTCCTTCTCCGGTTCGGTCCCGACGATACGCACGGCCCACTCCGGCTCGAGCGCGCTCCGCGCTGGATCGGCGTTGATGAGGGACTGGCGCATCTGCTGGGCGTGTTCGGCGTCCACGCAGAAGACGATCGCCTTCGCCTCCCGATTGCAGACCAGCACTTGCACCAGATGCTGAGCGACGGTCTCGGTGCGGTCGAGAAGCGAGACCAACCGCTCGAACTCTCTGGTCGTGTTCATCCCTTCCGGGATCCCACGCCCAAAACGATCGATCCGACCCCGCTCCGGCGACCACCCGTGCGCATCGATGTCGAGCAGGACCAGCCGGACCCGGTAGGGCGCGAGGTACCCGTCCTCGATTCCCTCGCGCAGCGAGTACTGGAAGACGGGCTCGCCGAAGTCTCTGCCCAGGTCAGCGGGTTGAACTCAGCCCCGCGTCATTGCACAGGTCCAGATCGGGTGGCCGGAGCTGCGCGGGCTCCGGGCCTACGGCTCTGCCCGAGCGGGAACGGCGGTGGCCTGGTTCTCGATCTCGATGCCGCTCGGCGCCTGGTCGGCCGCCGCGTCGCGCCGGCGTGCCACGGTCAGGTAGGCGACGAAGCCGATGATCAGTACGACGAGGGCCAGGCTCACCGGGCCTGGTCCGAGGTCGAGGCCGCCGCGTTCGGGTGAGACACCCATCCAGTCCGCGAACGAGGCCCCGAACGGGCGGGTGACGACGTAGGCGAACCAGAACGTCAGGACCGAGTTCAGGCCAAGCCGCCAGGCGAGGGCCGGGATCGCGATCACGACGGCGAACATGATCCCCGAGTTGAGGTAACCCAGGTGCAGGGTGACGGCCGTCATGTCACCCGCGGCGGTTCCCAGCGCGAACGTGGTCATCACGGCCGCCCAGTAGAAGACCTCGCGCCGGGTGGTATGGATGCTGTGGATCGACAGGGTCCCCTCGGTGCGGTACCAGAGGATGAAGACGAGGGCCAGGGCCAGGGCGAAGAACGCGCTCGATGCGAAGTAGGGCACCCCGAACCCGACGTGCAGGACGTCGGCGGCCATCGTGCCGAAGACGCCGACCATGGCCACCGTGAGCCAGTAGATCCAGGGCACGTACCGGCGCGCCCAGAACTGGATGCTCAGGGCGCCCGTGAACGCGACGGCGCCCAGCGCCACCGCGAGCACCGGCGCCATCGAGTGCACGAGGAAGTCCGAGGCCGACTCGCCCATACCGGTCGTGAGGGCCTTCGTCACCCAGAAGACCACGGCCACTTCCGGGACCTTGCTCGCGGTCGGTCGGCGAAGGATCGACCGGCGGACGATGTGCTCTTGGGTCGTGGTCACCGGTAGATGCTCCCATCTCGGGGCGAATCCGTCACACGGCCCAGGCTGCCGTCTGCGCTCGGCATGAGCGCGCTCGCGGCTCGTCGGCGACGGCGCCGTCAGCCGGCGGAGACCGTCCGGGTGACCGACCCCGACCCGATCGGGACCAGCTCGATCCAGGTCTTCCCGGCCGCGAGCTTCACGATCGATCCGTCCGCGGCCGTCAGCACGACCGGCGAGCCGAGCGAGACCTTGGACCAGGTCGCGGCGATCGACCTGCCGCCGGTCGCGACCAGGGCCTCGCCCTTGCTGACCAGCTTGGTCTCCGGGACGACGTTGCCCGCGGGGTCCCGCGTGCCGGAGTCGACGAGCTGGACCCGCAGCGTGATCACGTTCCGGGCCGCGAGCCGCGCGCCCGACGCCGCCGTCGCGGGCACGCCCGCCTCCGACCGCTGCCACATGCCGCTCGGGCCGTCCCAGGTCCAGCTCGGCTGGGAGTAGCCCGACATCTTGATCTGCACCGACGACGTCGGCTTCCCCGAGACCACGGCCGTGGCCTTGTCGGCGATCCGCGCGAACGGGAACTGCGCGGGCGGTGAGTTCTTGTGCGAGGCGTCGGCCTGGCCCCAGAACGTCGACGGCGTGCCGAACACGTTGTGCGGCGCGGGGCGCGGATGGGTCCGGTAGAAGCCGGGGTTGCCGGCGTCGTTGCTGATCGCCTGGACGTTGGCGGCCTTGACGGCCGCGACGAAGCCCGGCTGCCCGCCCGAGAACGCGAGCAGCCCGTGCATCGGCGCCGTGATCGCGGGATCCATCGGCCGCACCGACCGGATCGGGCCGACCACCGCGGGCACCTGGGAGTGGAAGACCGCGACGTACCGCGTCACGCCACCCTCGACGACCTGCTCCCACACCATGTCGGCCTGGTCCAGCCCGGTCTGGGGCCGGACCTCGCGCGGGTTCTCGATCTTCACCGACAGCGCGGGCCGGTTCGCGGGCTTGCTGGCCGCGACCCCGGTGAGCGGCCAGGTCGCCGGCACCGCAGGCTTCGGCGGCGCGCTCTTGTCGACCTTGATGTCCGGTCCCGCCGTGCGAGGTTCGGGCACGGTCGGCGCGCCGCCGCCGCAGGCCGCGAGCGCGAGGAGACCCGTGACGGCGGCGAGCACCACGAGCGGGCGCCGGCGGGCGGATCGGACGATGGTGATGGGCACGTCGCACTCTCCTCGCACCGGTGCTCGGGGCCGGTGATCGGCGTCACTCTACGGCGTGCACCTGCGAGAACCTCCGATCCAGCACCTACCCTTGCCCGGTGAGTCGACCGCTTCGATCCGTGCCCGCCGGTCCCGCATACCTCGACCGCCTGCTCGCGGCCCTGCGCGCCGCGCTCGCCGGTCAGGTCCCGGCGGTCCTCGCGTCGTCGAACACCCCGGCTCCGGGCGACGGATCCCGCCCATCCCCCGAGCCCGACCCCACCGTGCCCGACGACGTCGCGCTCGTCGTGGCGACGTCCGGCTCGACCGGCGAGCCGCGTGCGGTGATGCTCTCGGCGGCCGCGCTGCGCGCCTCGGCGGCGGCCACCGACGCCCGCCTCGGCGGCCCCGCGCAGTGGATGCTGGCCCTCCCGCCGGACCACATCGCGGGGCTGCAGGTGCTGGTCCGATCGATCCTCGCGGGCACGGACCCGATCGCCGCCGCACCCGGACCGTTCCGCCCCGACGCGTTCGCGGCCGACGCCGCCCGGCTGACCGGCCCGCGCCAGTACGTCTCCCTCGTCCCCACCCAGCTGCACCGCCTGCTCGACGACGCCGGCGCGGGCCTCGCCGCCCTCACCAGGTTCGACGCCGTGCTGCTCGGCGGCGCGGCGACCAGCCCGGCGCTGCTGGCCCGCGCGCGCACCGCGGGTCTCGCGGTGCGCACGACCTACGGCATGTCGGAGACCTGCGGCGGCTGCGTGTACGACGGCGTGCCGCTCGACGGCGTCCGGGTCCGCCTCGAGGACGACGGCCGGGTGCTGCTCGCCGGCCCCATGCTCGCGACCGGCTACCTCGGCCGCCCCGACCTCGACGCCGAGGCGTTCACCGC
>NZ_DATCNW010000105.1:0-9515 GCF_036565025.1 Pengzhenrongella sp. | reverse complement strand
TCGTCGGGTTCGTGCTCGCGGTCTTCCTCGCCGAGCTCGTCAGGCAGCGCGACCAGCGTGCGGCGTGGACGGCGACGGTCGCCGCGCTGAAGGCGACCGGCATCACGATCCTCGTCGAGCTCGCGGGGGCGCTGGTGTCCGCGGGGGCGTGGCTGCTGGTGGTCGTGCTGACGTGAGTCGAGGGTGGGTCAGGTCCGCTTCCACTGGGGCCGTGACCGTTCGAGCATCAGGTCACTGACCAGCGGGTTGGTCAGGGCCCATCGCGCGTAGAGCACGCCGACCATGGCCTGGTATGCCTTTTCCTCATGTCGCTTCAGCACCAGGTCGCCGGTGCCCGAGCGGTGGCGGGACTTGCCGTCGCGGGCGCGGACCGAGGCGTCGTGCAGCACGTTCGCGTCGTCGGTCAGGGGCAGGTCGATCAGCCCGTGCACCCGGGTGAGGGTGTTCACGAGCTCCAGCGGCGTCGTGCCCGCGGCGTCGGCAGCGCTCTCGAGCGCGTCCCGGAGCCCGGGTGCCACGCGCGCGTGCAACGCCCGGCCCAGCTCCATCGCGACCGCCGCCAGCGCGGCCAGATCCTCCTCGCGGAGGAAGACGAACCGCAACGGCACGTGCTCGTCGCGGCCGTTGGGAGCCATCCAGCGCTTCCAGCCGGCTCCCTGGGTCGTGCGAATCGCGGCGTACACGCGGTCGAGCGCCTCGACCCCGCCGCGGTCGCGCAGTGCTGCGGGCCAGGTCGGCGGGGGATGCGCGAGCCGGCCCGCGAGCTGGGTGAGGGCCACGTCCACGAGGCCGAGCGCGCCGTTGAGGTCGTCGCCAAGGTCGGGCACGACGTACATGCGCTGGGTCACTGCGAGGCCTCCTCGTCGTCGTCGGTACCGCAGGGCTGGCAGGAGCGGTTGACGACGCGGCGCGGCCCAGGGTACGTGACGGGGGCAAATGCGGCGTAATGCCGCCGGTCCTGGCGCGGGATCCCCGAGCAGCGCGAGGCGTCGTCGCCGGTCAGCGAGTCGTCCGCATCACGCCTGGCGTTCTCTCGCGGACCGTCGCTGCTCTCGCTATTCTGCAAAAGTCCCCGCAGCGACCAAGGAGAATGACATGTCCTCTCGCCTGAACCCCTACCTCAGCTTCACGGACAACGCCCGGCAGGCTCTCGAGCTCTACAAGGAGATCTTCGGCGGCACGCTGACGATCAACACGTTCGGTGAGTACGGCCAGCCGGACTCGCCCGATGCCGACAAGATCATGCACGGCCAGCTCGAGACCCCCAGCGGGTTCACGCTGATGGGGGCCGACACCCCGACCGGGATGGACCACAAGCCCGGCAACAACATCACGGTGAGCCTGAGCGGCGACGACTCCGAGGAGCTGCGCGGCTACTGGACGAAGCTCACCGACGGCGGCACGGTGGCGATGCCGCTGGAGAAGCAGATGTGGGGCGACGAGTTCGGCATGGTGGTCGACAAGTTCGGCATCCCGTGGATGGTCAACATCACCGCCCAGGGGTAGGCGGCTCCTCCAGTACAGCGACTGCGTTTGCTGCGGACTCGTCTCTGCACTCGGGCGTCGGACCGTGCACAGTACTTGTGCAAATGTTCTGTGCATAGATATTGTGCACGGATGACGACGCCGACCAACGAGCCCGAACCGACCGGCCTGCAACTCGACGCGGTCGCGCTGAAGGTGCTGGCCCACCCGCTGCGCTCGCGGCTGCTCAGCGCGCTGCGCCGCGGGGGACCGGCCATCGCGACCGACCTCGCCAGGACCCTGGGCACGAACTCCGGGGCGACGTCGTACCACCTGCGAAAGCTCGAGTCCGTCGGGCTCGTCGCGGACACGGGCGAGGGGGAGGGCAAGCGGCGGCTGTGGCGGGCCGCGACCGACTCCCATCAGTGGACCGTGAGCGACTTCGCCGGCGACGAGGACTCCGAGACCGCGCTGAACTGGCTGGTCCGGGACTACACCCGCCACCTCGTGCGACAGTTCGAGCGCTGGCTCGACGTCGAGGGCTCCTGGCCCGTCGAGTGGCGCGACGCCGCCGGCATGAGCGACTACTTCGTCGAGGTCACGCCCGCGCAGGCCGAGGCCCTCAAGGCCGACGTCGACAAGCTCGTGGCCGCGTACCGCCACGCGGGGAAGGGGCACCCGGGCGCGAGACGGCTCGCCGTGTACAACGTGGTCTTCCCGATCGACCTCGACGAGCCGCCCACCGGGCTGTGAGCGCGATGACCGGCTCGGCCGTCTCGGCCGTTGAGGCTCGCCGCACCCTGCTGCTGCTGACCGTCACCCGCTGGTTCCCGGTCGGCCTCGTCATCGGCGTCACGACGCTGCTGGCGCTGGAACGAGGCATGAGCCTGACCCAGCTCGCCGTCATCCTGTCGATGCAGGGGCTCGTCGTGCTCGGCCTGGAGCTGCCGACCGGCGGCCTCGCCGACGCGCTCGGCCGGCGGCCGGTGCTGATCGCCGCGGGCGTCGTCGCGCTGGTCTCGGGCCTGATCTTCGTCACCGCGCACACGTTCGGGGCGTTCGTGGTCGCGCTGCTCCTGCAGGGACTCTTCCGGGCGCTCGACTCCGGCCCCCTCGAGGCCTGGTACGTCGATACCGCCCAGGGTGACGACCCCGAGGTCAGGGTCGAGGTGACGCTCGCGCATGCCGGCACCGCGCTCGGGATCGCCATCGCCTCGGGAGCGCTCGTCTCGGGCGCCCTGGTGGCGTGGCACCCGATCCCGTTCCTGACCGCCCTCGAGCTGCCGTACTGGGTTGCGCTGGCGTTCTACGTCGTCAATCTCGTCGCGATCGCGATGCGCATGCGCGAGAGCCGCACCCACCTCGACTCGACGGGTCTCGCCCGGGCCCTGCGCTCGGCACGGGAGGCACCCCGCACCGTGACCGGTGGTCTGCGGACGCTCGCCTCGTCCCCGGTGCTGCGCGCCCTCGTGCTCGTCGAGGTGTTCTGGTCGATCGGGATGATCGCCTTCGAGACGTTCATGCCGGTCCGGCTGTCCGAGCTGGTCGGTGGACAGACCCCCGCGGGCGCCCTCATGGGGCCCGTCTCGGCGGCGGCGTGGGGGCTGTTCGCGGTCGGCTCCACCCTGGCCGGTATCGCCAGCAGACGGTTCGGCGTGGGCCGGACCGCCCTGTGGGCGCGCGTGCTGAACGGCGCGCTCGTCGTCGTCATGGGCCTGGCGACCGGGCCGTTCGGACTGATCACCGCGTTCCTGTTCACCTACACGCTGCACGGCTCGGGGGGCCCGGTGCACAGCGCCCTGCTGCACCGCGAGGCCGACGCCGGCAACCGCACGACCGTCCTGTCGATGAACTCGATGGTGGCGGGCGGCTCGTACGTCGTCGGCCTGCTCGTCCTGGGCCCCCTCGCCGAGCACACGAGCACCGCCCTCGCCATCGTCGTGGCCGGCACGTTCAGCATCCTCGGCGCCGCGCTCTACCTGCCGGCGATCCGGCAGGAGCGCGCAGCGAACCGCGTTGCGACCGAACCGGTCACGTCGGGGTAGCTCGATCGCCACCGGCGACCCCTCGACCGAGCTGGACGCATGACTATGGTTCGGGTCGTGCCGACCTACGCCGCAGCCGACGGAGTCCTGCTGCACTACGACCTGCTCGGGAGCGGGACCAGCGGTGGCTGCCCGATAGTCGTGCTGGCGGGTGGTGCCGCTCGGCACCCCGGCTATCTCGGTGATCTGGCCGGGCTCACCTTCGCCCACCGGCTCGTGATGCCACACCTGCGCGGCGTCGGACGCTCGCCGGCCCCGACGCTCGCCGATAAAGGCTCGTTCTGGCGGCAGGCCGCCGACCTCGAGTCGCTGCGCAACCACCTCGGGGTCGAGCGGATCGTCGTCGTCGGCCATTCGGCCGGGACCAGGTTGGCGATCGCCTACGCCGTCCAGTACCCCCAGCACGTTGCCGGCCTCCTGCTGATCACTCCACCGGCGACCTACCTGGTCGACGAGCCGTCCGACGTCGACGCCCTCCTCGACGCGCGGCGCGGCGAACCGGAGTTCGACGCCGCGCTCGTGGCTCTGTCGGCCGGACCGGCCGGGACCGATGACGACTCGTTGAACACCTGGCAGCAACTCGTGGCGCCGGCCGGCTACGCGACGTGGTCGGCGGTCGAACGAGCGCACGCGCAGGTCGGACGCTGGGATCGGGCCGCGGCCGAGGCCTTCTTCAGCGTCGATCCGCCGCGCGACCTCGCCGACCGAATCGGCTCGGTCACCGCGCCAGTCCTCGTGCTGGCCGGTGCCGCGGACTGCTTCACCGGGGTCGCGCCGGTGCTCGCGCTCGCCGACCTGTTCCCGAACGGCGACGCGGTCGTGCTCGACCGCTGCGGCCACTATCCGTGGGTGGAGCAGCCCGCCGCGTTCAGGAGCGCCGCCGACCGATTCCTCGACCCGTTCGACTAACCCCGCCGGTCGGTCGGGTCGGCGGCGGGCCGGCGAGGCCACCTCGACCCAAACTGCGCACAAACGCGCCAACTGCGCACATCCGATGTGCGCAGCCAGCACGTTTGTGCGCAGTCTGCGGGCCGGGCCGGGCCGGGCCGTCGGCGCCTGCGCCCGGGCAGCGAGCCGCACGGCTCTCAGCTTGGGCCAGCTCTCCTCGGTCGCCCGGACGACGACGACCTCGGGCTGCCTCACCGGGCGACCGCCACGCTCGCGAGCCCGAGGTGCAGGTCGGAGCCGTCGAACCCCTTCGCCGGTCCGTCGACGCCCTTGATGGCACGAGGGGCACGAGATGTCATGGGGG
This sequence comes from Pengzhenrongella sp., assembly GCF_036565025.1. Taxonomy (NCBI): domain Bacteria; kingdom Bacillati; phylum Actinomycetota; class Actinomycetes; order Micrococcales; genus Pengzhenrongella; species Pengzhenrongella sp. Next base: position 4,754 of record NZ_DATCNW010000105.1, on the reverse strand, counting down.
TGATCCTGCCTTGCCGACCACGTCGGACACACGGCGCCCGTGTCCGCCGAGTGTGATGAGGTTCTCGCGGGAAACCCCACGAACGACGTCACTCCTGGAGACCTCATGACCGGCATGCCGACCTACCCGACAGGCCCGGAACCGGTCGCCGGCCAGCCCACGGCGCCCCTGGCGCCCGCTTCGCCGAAGCCTGCGCGGCCCGTGGACGTCCAGAACTCGGTCAAGGCGTGGTTCGCGAGCATCGGTGTCGGGCTGATCGCGGGGCTGCTGGACTTCTTCGTGACCGACCACGGCGAAGCGCTGAGGTCGGGGATGGCGTCATCCGGTCTCACCGAGGAGCAGGCCAAGGTGGTGCTCGGCGGGGGTCTCGCGCTCGCGCTCGTCTTCAGGCTCGTCGGCCTGGGGCTGCGGGTGTTCTTCGTGTTCAAGCTGAGGGCGGGTCGCAACTGGGCTCGGATCGTGCTGACCGTGCTCGCGGGGATCTCAGCGATCGGCACGCTGACGAGCCTCGGCCAGGGCTTCAGCATCGCGTTGGTCGTCACCTTCGTCGCGCTGCTCCTGGAGATCGCCGCCATCGTGCTCATGTTCCGTCGCGGGGCGAAGGTCTACTTCGCGACGCCCAAGGTCTGACCCGACTTGACCGGAGCGGTTCGCGTGGGGGCGTCGGTCGATGTCGGCGGGCGCGCCTAGGCTTGGCAGTGCCATGAATTCACTGTTCGCGAACCTCCCCCTGCCCGGGCTCAGCCGAGCCGACCTCGGCGCGCCGGCCGCCGTCCGACCCAGCGGATCGACGCCGGACCGCGGCGTGGTCGCGGGCCGGACGCCGTCCGCCGTCGGGCCCGACGAAGGCGCCGACGACGGCTCCGACGACGGCGGTTCCGAGGCAGGGCGCGGCGCGCCCGCGCGGGCCTCGGCGCCGAGCCGCGAGATCGACGCGGACGCCCTGCTCGTCGGCCTGAACCCGCAGCAGCGCGAGGCCGTGCTGCACTCCGGCGGGCCGCTGCTGATCGTGGCCGGCGCCGGTTCGGGCAAGACGCGCGTGCTGACCCACCGGATCGCGCACCTGCTCGCCACCCGCCGGGCCCGCGCGGGGGAGATCCTCGCGATCACGTTCACCAACAAGGCCGCCGCGGAGATGCGCGACCGGGTCGAGGCGCTCGTCGGGCCGCCCGCGAAGGCCATGTGGGTCTCGACGTTCCACTCCGCGTGCGTGCGCATCCTGCGCAAGGAGGCGGCCACCCTCGGGCTGCGCTCGAGCTTCTCGATCTACGACTCCGCGGACTCCCTCAAGCTGATGTCGATGGTGGCGCGCGAGCTGGACCTGGACACCAAGAAGTACCCGCCCAAGGCGCTCAGTCACAAGGTCTCGGCGCTCAAGGACGAGCTGGTCGATCCCGAGATGTTCGCGCGCGAGTCGGGTGCCGCGTCGGGCGCGGCCAACGAGTTCGACACCGTGCTCGCCGAGGCGTACGCCCGCTACCAGGTGCGGCTGCGCCAGGCCCACGCGCTCGACTTCGACGACCTGATCATGACGACCGTCAATCTCCTGCAGGCGTTCCCGCCGGTCGCGGAGCGGTACCGGCGACGGTTCCGGCACGTGCTCGTCGACGAGTACCAGGACACCAACCACGCGCAGTACATGCTGGTCCGCGAGCTCGCGGGCATCACCTCGGTGCAGCCCGTGGCCGGCGCCGACGACGCACGGGGGGTGGAGAAGCCGATCCCCCCGGGCGAGCTGACCGTCGTCGGCGATGCGGACCAGTCCATCTACGCGTTCCGCGGCGCGACGATCCGCAACATCGTCGAGTTCGAGGCCGACTACCCGAACGCGCGCACGATCAAGCTGGAGCAGAACTACCGCTCGACGCAGAACATCCTGTCGGCCGCGAACGCGGTCATCGCGCGCAACCCCGGGCGCAAGGGCAAGCGGCTGTGGACCGACTCGGGCGCGGGCCCGGCGATCGTCGGGTACGTCGCGGACAACGAGCACGAGGAGGCGCGGTTCGTCGCGGAGGAGATCGACCGCCTCGGCGACTCCGACGGCGTCCGGCCCGGCGACGTTGCGATCTTCTACCGCGCGAACGCTCAGTCGCGCGCGCTCGAGGAGGTGCTGATCCGCGTCGGGCTGCCGTACAAGGTGGTCGGCGGCACCCGGTTCTACGAGCGGCGTGAGATCAAGGACGCCGTCGCATACCTGCGCGCGATCGCCAACCCCGACGACGACGTGAACCTCCGCCGCATCCTCAACGTGCCCAAGCGCGGCCTCGGGGACCGGTCCGAGGCGATGGTGCAGGCCTTCGCCGAGCGCGAGCGGCTGTCGTTCGGCGCCGCGCTGAACCGGGTCGACGAGGTGATGGGCCTGGCCACGCGGTCCTTGAACGGGCTGCGCGCGTTCGCCAGGATGATGACCGAGCTCCAGGAGCTCGCGGCGTCGGGCGCCGGGCCGGCCGAGGTGCTCGGCACCGTGCTGGACCGGACCGGTTACCTCGCCGAGCTGCGCGCGAGCGACGACCCGCAGGACGCCTCGCGCGTGGAGAACCTCGCCGAGCTGCACGCCGTGGCGAGCGAGTTCGAGACGGGCGAGCCCGACGGCGACCTCGCGGACTTCCTCGAGCGCGTCTCCCTGGTCGCGGACTCCGACCAGATCCCCAGCGACGACGACGGCGACGGCGCGCCGAAGGTCGACCAGGGCGTCGTCACGCTGATGACCCTGCACACCGCGAAGGGCCTGGAGTTCCCGGTCGTGTTCCTCACCGGGCTCGAGGACGGCACCTTCCCGCACTCGCGCTCGCTGGACGACAACGACCAGCTCCAGGAGGAGCGCCGGCTCGCGTACGTCGGCCTCACCCGGGCCCGGCAGCGGCTGTACCTCTCACGGGCCGCCGTGCGCACCTCCTGGGGGATGCCGAACGAGTTCCCCGAGAGCAGGTTCATCGCCGACCTCCCCGAGGAGCTGCTCGACTGGCGCCGGCGCGAGTCGAGCATGGCGGTCATGCGCGCCGGGGCCGGCTACGGCGGCGGCTACGGCGGACCGCCCCGCAAACGCTCCGTGCCGCCGTCGCCGGACGGGCCCAAGTTCGGCTCCGCGACGCCCCGGCCGGCCGGTGACGTGCCCGCCCTCGAGATCGGCGACAAGGTGACCCACGACGCCTACGGCCTCGGCACGGTCGTCGCCGTCGAAGGCGGCGGCCCGAACGCCGTCGCGAAGATCGACTTCGGCGCCGACGGGACGAAGCGGCTGCTGCTGAGGTACTCGCCGGTCACCAAGCTCTGAGGTCGCTGGACCCGGGCCTCGACCGCAGCGAGGGATGACCTCAAGTTGACGTGCGGTGCGGACGAGAGCGCTCAGGACGACAACAGCTCCCAGCTCGATGCTCGAATCGAATGCTGTGCCCCCGGGGCAGAGGCTTGGCGTGCGGCATGCGCCCGGTGATTGTTCAATGCAGTCGCTTTGTTGAGCGAGGGAAGTCGACCCCGCCGATCCGCAAGCAAGCACTATCCGGATCAGACGTGATGATCGGTCAGAATGGCGGCGGGTTGTCCGCTTCCGATTTCTGCTCCGGCTCCGGCTTCACCTTGGCCGCGGCCTTGGGTTCCGGGTCGAGCCCGAGCCCTGGTTCGACGTGCGGCAGGTGCTCGTGTCCGGGCGACAACGGGGAGTTGTAGCCATAGGTGTGCCCGGTGGGCGTGGTCCAGGTGATCGTGCCGTTGTCGGCGCGGTCGTACGTCCAGCCGGCGTGCGTCTTGAGCAGGTGGTCCCGACGACACGCTGGGGAAATATTCTCTGTGGACGTGGCTCCGCCGGTGCCGTCGGGGTTGAACGGCACCCGGTGGTCCAGGTCGCAGTGGCGCGAGGCGGTGTTGCAGATCGGGGACACGCAGTACGGGTCGCGGGCGCGGATGATCTCCGCGAGGTCCTCTGGCGGGCGGTACCGGGTCTTGCCGACGTCCAGGACGGTGCCGGTCTGGGGGTCGGTGACCAGGCGCCGCCAGGTCCCGTTCGCGGCGAGGCGCCGGGCGGTCTGCGCGGTGACCGCGCCGTACCCGGCGAGCTGGCCGGGGTCCTCGTCCAGCCCGAGCAGCGTCGCCAGCGATACCGTCACGTCGACGCGCACCTGCCCCGCGACACCACCGATGCCGCCGCCCGTACCCGCCGCACAGCGGCTGGCACCAGGCAAAGCCGAGCCCGAGTCCATGCTCGTGCCTGCGCCCATGCCAGCCCCAGAGCCCGCCCCCGCGCTCGTGCCCGAGCCGGCGCCCGACTCCGAGCCCGAGTCCGCGCCGCTCTCGGTGTTGCTGACTGATTCGCTGGTCTCGCCGGACGCGCCCGCGTCTGTGCAGGTGCAGCCGCCGTCGCCGAGCAGGGTGGCGGTGTAGGCGTCGGCGCGGAGCTGGTCAATGGTGCGGGTGTCCCCGGCGCGCTGGGCCTTGTGGGCGGCGTCGCTCAGGGCGGTGTCGATCGCGGTCGCGACGAACGCGGGCAGCACGGACCAGATGCCGGCCATCCCGTCCGGCAGGACCTTGGGCTTGCACACGCGCCGGGTGTCGACCGCGCGCGCGGTGCGCTTCTCGGCGTCGGCCGGGTCGACCGCGATCAGGGCCTTTTGCAGGTCGGCGCGCAGCTGGGTCGGGGTCCGCTCACCCGCCGTGGGCAGCACCACGTCCTCGACGACCTGCGCCACCTGCCACGGAACGTCCTTCAATGCGGCGACCACGATCTTGGCCTTGCCCCAGTCCAGATCCCCGACCTCCAA
>NZ_DATCNW010000104.1:0-38024 GCF_036565025.1 Pengzhenrongella sp. | reverse complement strand
GGGTGAGAGGTGGTCGTCGACGTCGATTCGAGGGCGAGCTCTTGTCCTCAGAACGGCGACCTGTCACACGCTGAGCGGCATAGCCCGCGCGCTTGTTCTTTCGGAGGGGAACGTGGGGGCCTGCCCAACTGAACGGCATTGGCGCTAGTCGCCCATGCGCATTCGCCGGCGCAGCTCACGGACCCGGTCCGAGTGTCCGGCAGGGTCATCGTCCGGGTCGACCTCGTAGTGGTCGTCCTCGTCGTCCTGACCCGCCCCGACGGGATCGATCGCGCTCTGCATGAGTCCGTCGACGATCTCCTCGACCGCCGCGGTCAGGTCGAGCTCGTACGACGTCGTGCCGTTCGCGAGGGCAACGAGCCGGACCGGCAACTTCTGGCCGTCCAACTGACTGAGGACGGCTGCGGCTCCATCGGGAGCGTCCTGCGGCACGCGCACTGCCACCCGCATCTCACGAGGCTTCTCCGGGGACTCCACCAGCGACCGCACCATGTCGGACGCGTCCAGCCAGTCGGCGATTTCCGCACCTCCGACCGCCCCTCGCGGAATCGCGTCCTCGACCGACAGATGGGGATGCGTGACCGCGAGGACCTCCAGCCGCGAGAGAGCCCGTACGAGCCGGGTGGTGTGCTCGGCCAGGTCGGCAAGATGATCATCGCCGTCCAGGTCCCCCCGGTGATACGTCCAGATGGTCTGCGCGTCATCGATCGCGTCCAGGATGTTGCGCGGGTACAGGGGATCCATAGGACTCTTTCGGTACCGGCCGCGAACCGCTTGAGCGCCGACGCGCCGACCCACCCACACGGCCTAGGAACGCTCGCGCGTACCCAGCCGTCTCACGCCGCGCCGCCCCTGGGGCTGCGCAGGACGGCATCGGTGCCGGTCCGGCGGTAGGTCTCACCACAGAGTTCACATCATGTGGTGATGCCAGGTCACCACACGCATCCCTAACTTCGAGTCATCCCGCGGCGCCCGCCGCGAACGCTCAGAAGCAAAGGTGCCGACATGACCATCACCACCGCCAAGCTCATCCGCGCGGCCGGCGTTGCCGCCGTCGTCGGGGGGCTGCTGTACATCGGCGTCCAGATCAACCACCCCCACCTGGACCTCGCCCTCGTCTCCACGACCGAGTGGAAGATCCGCCAGACCATGAAGGTGCTCTTCACCGCCCTGTCGCTCGCCGGCATCACCGGGATGTACCTGCGCCAGGTGAAACAGACCGGAGCCCTCGGCCTGATCGGGTACCTCGTGCTCGCCGCCGGCTTCCTCCTCATGCTCAGCACCGAGGTCATGGGCGTGGTCGTCCTCCCGGCCATCGCCGGCACCTCACCCGGCTACGTCACCGACGTCCTGGCGGTGGCCGTTCCCGGCGGGCACGCGATTGGCGACATCGGGCTGATGGGCCCGCTCACCCAGGTCGCCGGCGTCGGCTACCTCGCCGGCGGCCTCCTCTTCGGCATCGCCCTCTTCCGCGCCCGCATCCTCGCCCGGTGGGCCGCGGCGCTCCTCGCCGCCGGCGCCGTCGCGACGCTCGCGATCCCCCTGCTCCCGCAGGTCAACTTCAGGCTGTTCGCCATTCCCACCGGCGTCGCACTGGTCGGCCTCGGCTACTCGCTGTGGCGCGAGCAGCGCGCCCCGGCCGCTGAGGCGCTGACAAGCGCCGTCGGCTCGGTGCTCGACCCGGCCGGCGCCACGTGACGCTGCCCGTCGTGATCCGCCCCGCCCGGTCGACCAGGTCGACCGGGTGGGTGCCGGTCGCACTCGTTGCCCTCGTCCTGGTCCCCGCCATCGCCGGCTCCCTGCGCCTGCTCGATCTCTCCGGCGGCCCGACCCTGATGCCGGCGAACCCGCGCATGTCGGCCTCGCCGGTGCCCGTCGTCGTGCACATCATCAGTGCCCTCGCGTACGCCACGCTCGGCGCCTTCCAGTTCTCCGCCGGGTTCCGCCGCCGTCGTCCGGGCTGGCACCGCATGGCCGGACGGGTCCTGGTCGTGCTGGGCCTGGCGGTGGCCTTCTCGGCGCTGTGGATGACGCTGTTCTACCCACGCCAGCCCGGTACGGGCGAGCTGGCGTACGTGTTCCGGCTCTCGTTCGGATCGGGCATGGCCGCCGGCGTCATCCTCGGCCTCACCGCGATCCGGCGGCGCGACGTCGCCCGCCACCAGGCATGGATGACCCGTGCGTACGCTCTCGCCCTCGGCGCCGGCACCCAGGTGTTCACCCAAGGCCTCGTACACGCGGTCTTCGGCACCAGCGCACTCACCACCGACCTGAGCCTGGGTGCGGGCTGGGCCATCAACCTCGCGGTCGCCGAGTACGTCATCCGCCGACGTGGCAGCCGCCGAACCGCGTCGACCACCACTGGTCGCCGTGGTTCGGTGATCTCAGGCTGACGCGGCCTCCCACGCGAACGCGTCCGGGTCGGTGAAGGGCCCGGCTTCGCTGCCGATGACGACCCAGTGCGATCCGCTGCCGTCGGCAGGGACGCCGACGTCCTTGGCAAGGGCACGGTGCCCGTAAAGCGCCAGCTTGACGGGACTCGACCCAGCGGCGAACTCGACGTACTTGTTGCCAAAGCTCTTCGCGACGGCGAGGCCGTGGTCGACGTAGAACCGCTTGCTGGCGGCCATGTCGGCGACTCCCAGCAGGAGCGCGATCTCGTCGATCTGCCGGGTGGCCGGGCCGGTGTCCTTCTTCGCCGAGGTCGCGACCTTCCAGATCGTCCCGTCCGGGGCTCGAACGACGCCGCCGTAGCCCCAGAACGACTTCGCGACCGGCTTGACCGCCGTGGCGCCGGCATCCAGGGCGGTGCCGATGAGGCTGTTGACGGTCGAGGGCTGGGACACCATGAGCGACAGCGTGAACCCACGGAAGCCGGTCGTCGGGGCGTCCGAGGCCCGCAGGCGAAGCTGAGTGTCCAGACCGAAGGCCGCGGTGTAGAACTCGCCGGCGAGCGTCGTGTCCGGCACTTCGAGGGTGACGGAGTCGATGGAGGTCATGACAGGTCCTTCGGTGAGGTGGGTGTGATGAGCGGTTCGGTGCTGCCCATGGCCGTCACGCTCGATGCGACTCCCCGGCCGGCGCTTCTCGATTCCTGCTCGAAGTCGTCCCCCGAGGTCTTACTGGGGCGAGACCCCATCGCGGTGGGTGAAGGAGAACCAGGTGAGGATGCCGTAGAGCCAGACGGCGCCGAGCACGAGCGTGAGCAGCAGGATCTGCAGCCACGGCGGCGGGGCAAGCCAGCCGAGGACCAGGGCGAGCGCGGCAGCCACCATCAGGGCCGCCTCGGCGTCATGTCCCGCACCCTCAGCGGTCCGGTCTCGGCCGGGCAGGCGCTCGCCGGTCAGGCGCTCGGACGCTTCACGATCGCGGTGTTCCAGGGGGCTACATCATGGTCGCCTCCGCGATCCTGTTCCGAGTCAGCTGGGGCAACATCTGGCTCTCGCTCCTCGTGCTCGCCACGTTCAGCGCGGTCGCCGCGGGCGCCGCCATGGTGATCGGCTCGCTGCTGGACAACGACGGCGCAGCGTCGGGCGTCGGCATCGGGCTGGGCCTCGTCCTCGCGGCACTGGGCGGGTGCATGCTGCCGCTCGAGCTCTTCCCGGCCGCCCTGCGCGCCGTTGCCCATGTCACGCCGCACGCCTGGGCCTACGACGCGTTCGCCCAGATCCAACGCCACGACGGGACGCTCGTGGACATCCTTCCCCAGCTCGCCGTCCTGCTCGCGATGGCCGCTGCGCTCCTCGCGCTTGGCACCTGGAGCCTGCGCCGGAGCATGTCTCGAGCCCTCTGACGCCCGCCCGCCAGCTCGCGACGCCAACAGGCCAATCATCGCAATTCGCCATATTTCGCCCACTCTGACCGTTGCGCTCGCGGACCACCCCGTTGCATCCTCAAGACGCGCCGCTGCGCTGCGGTGCTGGAGGGGTCAATGTTGATCCGCATGCGACGAGCGGCTCTCCTCGTCCTGCTCGCGGTCCTGTGCTCGGGCCTCACGGCCACGGCCGCACCACCCGCCGCTGCGGCGGTGATCGCCGGCTTCAGCGACACGCTCGTGGCGAGCGTGAGTTCCCCCACGGCGATCGCGTTCATGCCGGACGGCCGCATGCTGATCACGGACAAGGGCGGCAGGCTCCGGGTGCGAACGACTGCCGGCACGCTGCTTGCGGCGTCCGCCCTCGACATCTCGTCCCGGATCTGCGTCGGTCTGGAGCGGGGCCTGCTCGGCGTTGCCATCGATCCCGACGCGGCCACCCGCGCGATCTACCTCTTCTACACGGCAAGGGGCACCAACACGACCTGCCCCTCCAGCCAGACTGGGAACCCGGTCGGCGCGCCCGTCAACCGCGTGTCGCGGTTCGTCCTCGGTGACAACAACGTCGTCGACCCCGCGAGCGAGACGATCCTGCTCGACGGGATCTACACGCCGGCCGGCGACCACAACGCCGGTGACCTGAACATCGGCAAGGACGGCTACCTCTACGTGACCACCGGCGACGGCGGCTGCGACTACGCGGGCAACAGCGGCTGCGGCGGCACCAACGACGCCTCGCGGGACCGGAACGTGCTCAACGGCAAGATCCTGCGCGTCGACCGGACGACGGGCGCACCGGCGCCGGGCAATCCGTTCCTGGGCACCGGGTCCGCGAGCTGCCGGCTCGCCCCGGCGGCTGCCGGAACCATCTGCCGCGAGACTTTCGCCTGGGGCCTGCGCAACCCCTTCCGGTTCGCGTTCGACCCGGACGCGGTCGGCACGTCGTTCTACATCGACGACGTCGGCCAGAACGTGTGGGAGGAGATCGACCGCGGCATCAGCGGTGCCGACTACGGCTGGAACGCCCGCGAGGGCCACTGCGCCCAGACCGGACTGGCGACCGACTGCGGCGCCCCCACCCCCGCCGGGATGACCGACCCGATCTACGACTATAGTCACGCAGCGGGCTGCGGCTCCATCACCGGCGGCGCGTTCGTGCCGAACGGCGTATGGCCCGCCGCGTACGACGACGGCTACGTGTTCGCCGACTACGTGTGCGGCAAGATCATGATGCTCAACGGCGGCACGAGCACCGACCTCGCCTCGGGCCTCGGCGGCGCGGTGCACCTCGAGTTCGGGCCCTACGCGGGCACCCAGGCGCTGTACTACACGACATTCACGAACGGCGGGGAGATCCACCGCCTCACCTACACCGGCTCGGCGAACCGCACGCCGATCGCCGCCCTGACGGCCTCCCCCACGAGCGGCCTGGCGCCGCTGACCAGCACGCTCAACGGCTCCGGCAGCAGCGATCCGGACGGGGACACGCTGACCTACCTGTGGACCTTCGGCGACGGGTCCCCGGGCGCGACGACGAGCGCCGCCACCGTCTCGCACACGTACCCGGCCGGCACGTGGACCGCCAGCCTGCAGGTCCGCGACCCCGCCGGGGCTGTGTCCGCGCCGGCGACCGCCACGATCAGCTCGGGCAACACCGCGCCGAGCGCGACGATCGCGTCGCCCGCGACCGGCGCGGTCTTCACCGCCGGAGCCACCTATCAGCTGAACGGCTCGGCCACGGACGCGCAGGACGGCACGCTGGCGCCGTCCCGGCTCAGCTGGACGATCGTGCGCGTGCACGACCAGCACACCCACCCGTTCCTCGGGCCGGTGACCGGGACCGGAATCACCTTCACCGCACCCGGCCCGGAGGACCTCGCGGCCGCTGCCAACAGCTTCCTGCGCATCAGCCTGACCGCCACCGACTCGGGCGGCGTCTCGACGACGGTCGTCCGGGACTTCCAGCCGAACAAGGTCGCCATTACCCTCGACACCGCGCCGCCCGGCCGGCAGATCACCGTCAACGGGCAGTCCGTCACCGGGCCGACGACGGTCACGTCCTGGGCGGGGTTCGCGCTTGCGCTCGCGGTGCCGGCGCAGATGGACGCGGCAGGCCGGCCGTACGGCTTCAACCGCTGGTCCGACGGGTCGTCGTCCGCGACCCGCACCTGGACGACGCCGTCGGCCGCGACGACGCTGACCGCGGCCCTGACGCTGCGCGGCCTGCAGGGGGCGTACTTCGACAACCAGGACCTCACCGGCGCCACGGTGAACCGTCTCGATTCGAGCATCGCGTTCAACTGGGGTATGGGTGCGCCCGTGTCGGGGATCGGAGCCGACACGTTCTCCGTGCGCTGGAGCGGCGCCGTCATCCCGCGGTACTCGCAGACGTACACGTTCGCCACGACGTCGGACGACGGCGTCCGGCTGTGGGTGAACGGGACCCGGGTGATCGACCAGTGGACGAACCACTCCAGCCGGGTCGACACCGGCACGATCACGCTCACCAGCGGAGTCCCCGTACCCATCGTGCTCGAGTACTACGACGGCACGGGCAACGCCGTCGCGCAGTTGCGCTGGTCGAGCACGTCCCAGGCGCAGGAGGTCGTCCCCACGGACCGGTTGCGCCCGTACTACGCCGTGAACATGCAGCCCGCCGGCCGTCCGGTGCCTCCCGGGTACGCGCCCGACACCGGCGCGGTGTTCGCCAAGCGGTCGTCGGGCCTGAGCTACGGCTGGAACGCGGACAACTCGACGGCCACCCGCGACCGCGACTCGACCAGGTCGCCGGACCAGCGGTACGACACGCTGGCCTTCCTCCAGCTGTCGCCGAACACCAACGCCCGCTGGGAGCTCTCGGTGCCCAACGGCACGTACAGCGTGCGGCTGGTCGCGGGAGACCCGACGGCGTTCGGCTCCACCATCCGGCTGGCCGCCGAGTCCGTGCTCGTGGTGAGCGGCACGACGACGTCGGCGCAGCCCTGGCTCGACGCGACCGCGACGGTCACGGTCAGCGACCGTCGGCTGACGATCTCCAACGCCGCAGGCGCGGCGAACAACAAGCTCGCGTTCCTCGAGGTCCGGCTGCTCTGATCGGACGGCCGTCGAACGTGTTCGCCCTGGTGGTCGCTCAGTCCGCGAGAAGCTCGGTGCGGAGCTCGTGGCTCTCGTCGGGCAGGCGGGCCTCGTAATAGATCCGCCGGCCGCCGCCGGGGAGCGCGAGCACCTCGAGATAGCGCACGTCGACGACGGGGGCCCCGACCAGCGGGACGAAGCCTCGCTCGCCGGCCGCCGCGAAGCCGGTGCGCTCGAACCAGTTCTCCTCGGCGCTCGCGCGCCCGTCGTACGCCGCTCGGCCGTCGGGCAGCACACAGGTCACTCGCGCACCGCGGGCGTCCCACTGACCAGAGCGGCCCTCGAGGACGGCCCCGCGCCAGTCCCAGGCGAAGCCGTCGGCGCTGGTGGCGTACGACGTCTGCATCCGGTCCTCGTGGCCGACGACGTCGAGCAGATGGCAGCACAGCCAGGCCTCCCAGCGCACCCCGTCGAACCGGACGACCGGGTCCTTGACTCCGACCGAGGCATCACCGGGAAAGACCGGACGTATCTCGGCGTCGGCGAGGCCCGCCAGGGTGGCTGACTCGAGCACGCCGACCCACCAGTGCAGGCTTCCGGGTGTCGCACCCGAGACGTACATCCGCCAACCGTCGGCGACCCGCACCAGTGCTGGACGCTCGACCATGGAGGCACCAAGATCGGCGGGGCGCACGGTCGCGACCGCGTCGAAGGTGATCCCGTCGTCGCTGCGCGCGACGATGTTGCGGTCGCCGGCACCGTCGCGGACCCGGTAGGCCAGCGCCACGGACTCGTCCAGGTCCAGGGCCGCACTGGGTGCGCCGGCCCATCGCTGCGGCCCTGCTCCGGGCGCTCGGGCAACCACGTCGAAGTGTCCGGTGGGGATGGGGAGAGGTGCCTTCGAGCTCGGAATCGCCTGCCAGGTCTTCGGCCTCGACCGTTCCGACGAGGGACTGCCGACCTATGACTTCGCCGTCGCCGGCGCCCGGTCCGGCCCCGTCCCCACCACGAGCGGCTTCCCGGTGCTCGTCGAGCACGGCCTGGACCGCCTGGCGAGCGCCGACCTCGTCGTCGTACCTGCCTGGCCGACGCTGGACGCCCCCATCGACCCGGACCTGCTCGAGGCGCTGCGATCCGCGGCACGTCGCGGCGCCCGCGTCATCTCGGTGTGCAGCGGGGCATTCGCACTCGCCCAGGCGGGGCTCCTCGACGGCCGCCGAGCGGCGACGCACTGGCAGTTCGCGGAACTGCTGTCCCGGCACTACCCCCGGGTCGACGTCCAGCACGACGTGCTCTACGTCGAGGACGGGCCGTTCCTCACGAGCGCGGGCGCGGCGGCCGGGATCGACGCCTGCCTGCACGTCGTGCGACGCGAGCACGGCGCCACCACGGCGAACGCGGTCGCGCGGCGGATGGTCGTGCCCGCGCACCGTGCCGGCGGCCAGGCGCAGTACGTCGAGATGCCGGTTCCCGCGCCAGCTCAGGCCGGGCTGGCCCACGTGCTGGACTGGGCGGCCGCACACCTCGACGAGCCGCTGAGGGTGGACGACCTCGCCGGCCGGGCGTCGATGTCAGGCCGGACGTTCGCGCGGCGGTTCCGGGCCCAGGCCGGTACGACCCCCAAGCGATGGCTCCTCGACCAGCGCCTGCAGCTCGCCGAACGGCTGCTCGAGAGCACGGACCTCACCGTCGACGCGGTCGCGCACCGATGCGGATTCGGCAGCCCCGACACCCTGCGCCACCACTTCGCAAGGCGGCGGGGCATCTCGCCGGCCGCCCATCGGCTCGCGTTCCGGGTAGCCGAGCGAGCGGGTCCACAGGAGCCGGAGGGAAAGATCCAGGAGAAATCCGCCGAGACCCCGCAGCGGGGTGATGATGGAGGGGCCCGTGCCCGTCGGCATGGAGGGAACCCATCTCGCAGCGGCCCTTGAGGAGGGTGCATGCGTACACGTGCCGGAGTGCTCGGCACCATCGTGCTGGTCCTCGTGCTCGGAGGACTCATGTCGGGCGTCCTGGTGGCGATCGAAGGCGTCTCGGCTCGGAACCAGGCCGTGGACCGGTCGACCGTGACTCTCAACGCCTACCTGGACGTGCAGCGAGCGGTCGCGAACGAGGTCTTTGCGGAGGCCGGCTACCGGCGGGCACCCGGCAGAGGGTCGAGAGACCGCGCCGTCGCGACGATCGCGACGCTGAACGCCGCGGTGAACGCGGTGCATGAGCTGAGGTCATCGAACGACGACCCGAGCGAGGGTGGCGTGGGCGACTACCTGTTCATCCTCGATGCCCGCTACGAGCGGCTGGTGCGCGCCTCGTTGTGGGGCACGGACAGTCGCCTGGCCGAGTCGAGCAGCTACGAGGTCGGCCCTGCCCTCGACGCCATGGCGCCGCTCGTGGACGGCGCCGTCGCTCGCCACGAGCAGATCGCGGCGCAGGCCGCGAACGAACAGCGCCGGCAGGTGCGCGAGCTGTGGCTGCTTGCGCCGGCCGCGCTGGCAGCGGCCATGGCCGCGACCGGGCTGTGCTGGGCGATGATCCTGGTCCAGCACGGTCGGCTGCGGGGCCGCGCCGAAGCCGGAGAGTTCAAGGCGCTGCACGACACGCTCACCGGACTCGGCAACCGCGCCTTGCTGGCGCAGGAGCTGCGAGCCGACCTCGACAAGCCCTATCCCGACTTCGCGCTGCTCATGGTGGATCTCGACCACTTCAAGGAGATCAACGACGGCTACGGCCACTCCGCAGGCGATGACGTGCTTCGGGTCGTCGCCGAGCGGTTGCAGGAGGTTTCCGGGCCCCTGGACGTCGTCTGCCGGATGGGCGGCGACGAGTTCGCGGTGCTCGTGCGGCCCGCTTCGGCCACCGGGGCGGTGGCCGCCGACATCGGCACCTGCCTGCAGAAACCGATCCTGCACGAGGGTGTCGAGCTGCGGACCAGCGGCAGCGTCGGTCGCGCAGTGGCGCGTCCCGGGCAGGGCGAGCGCTCGATCCTCACCGAGGCCGACGACGCGCTCTACACCGCGAAGCACTACAGCGGCCGCGACCCCGCCGACGTGATGGCCCGGCTGAGGACGGTGCAGGAGCTGCGGACGGCGTTGGACCGAGAGCAGTTCGTCGTCCACTACCAACCCAAGGTCGACCTGGACACCGGCGAGGTCCACGACCTGGAGGCACTCGTGCGCTGGGACCACCCCACCCGCGGCCTGGTCTACCCCGACGCGTTCATCGACCTGGTCGAGCAGTTCGGGCTGATGCCGGCGCTGACCCGGAACGTGTTGAGCCAGGCGCTCGACCAGGTCGCGGACTGGGCGGAGCAGGGCCGGGTCGTGACGGTCGCGGTGAACCTCTCGGCCAGCGCGTTGAACGATGCGACCCTCCCCGAACTGGTCACCTCCATGCTCGCTGCCCAGGGCGTTCCGGCCCACGCCCTTCAGCTGGAGCTCACCGAGGAGTTCCTGATGGTCGACCGGGACCGGGGGCGGGCCATTCTGGATCGGCTGCGGGAGGTGGGGATCCAGATCTCCATCGACGACTTCGGCACCGGCTACAGCGCACTGTCCTACCTGCGCGACCTACCCATCGATGAGCTCAAGCTCGACCACTCGTTCATCTACCCCATGGCCGACGACGCCCGCGCCGCCGCCCTGGTCGCCGCCGCCATCTCCCTGGCCCACAGCCTCGGCCTGCGCATCGTCGCCGAAGGCGTCGAGACCTCGGTCGCGTACGAGCAGCTCAGGCGCCTCGGCTGCGACCAGGCGCAGGGCAATTTCATGTGCCGCCCCGTCCCCGCCGCCGAGCTCGACCACTGGCTCGACGGCCGTGCGACACCCACCATCAGAACTCGTTCATCCACGCAGCCTGAGTCGTGGCAAGCATCTCGTCCACCGACTGGTCGCCGGTGAGCACCCGCTGGAACTGCTCGTCGAACTGACGCATGAGCTGGTCGGCGACCGGAAGGCCGGTGAACTCGTTGGCCGGGTGGCCGCTGTGGTAGATGTCGAACGCGGCCTTCAAGAGCTTGTCGCTCTGGACGAAGTCGGGCACGGACTTGACGTTCCCCGGGAACGCGAAGGCGGCCGACGAGAGCTCGGAGTTGGTCTTCTCGCTCATCAAGAACTGGACCAGTTTCCACGCCTCGGCCTTGTGCTTGGAGCTCTCCGCGATTCCCACTCCCCAGGAGGCGTACGGAATGCCCCGCTCGCCCGTGAACCCATCCGCGGCCGGGATCGCGGAGATGCTGAACTTCAGGCCTTTGTTGTTCTCGCGAATGAGGTTGATGTGCGCAAGCGAGTCGATCATCATGCCGACCCGGCCGTTCGTGAAGTCCTCGACCTTGTCCTGCTCCTTCATGGTCAGGGCTCCGGGAGCGATCACGTTGTCGTCGTAGAGCCCCTTGATGTACTCGACGGCGCTCTTCACGGCCTGATTCGTCAGATCGGGCTTCCCGTCTTTGAGCATGCTCCCGCCGGACGACCAGACCCACGACATGACATCGTTCTGGATCCCGTGCGCCTCTTCGAGCGAGAGCGGCAGGACCCAGCCCTTGGTATTCCCACCCAGGGCGCTGATGGCCTTCGCGGCGGCGGCGAACTGCGTCCGGTCCGACGGTGGCTTGGCCACGCCGGCCCGTTTCAGCAGGTCATCGTTGGTGAACAGCGGGTAGACGAAGTTGACCACCGGGATCATGTTCGTCTTTCCATCGATCTTGATCTGGCTCGCAAGCTGGCTTTCGTCGTACCCCGCGTCCTTCATCAGCGCCGACAGGTCCGCGATCGCCCAATGGGAGAAGTCACTGATCCAGGCACCGTCCAGGCCCACCACATCGGACATCGTGCCGGCAGCGGCGCCCGCAACCTCCAACTCCCTCGTCGAGGTGAAGGGCGCGGTGCGCAGCTCCACCTTGATGGTCGGGTTCTCGGCCTCGAACTTGTCCATCAGGGCGCGGAGAAGACCGGGCGGCAGCTCCGGTTCCCACCACTGGGCGAACTCCAGGGTCACGTCCGCGCCGGCAGCCGCGTTGCCTGACGCACCGTCCGAGGCTGTGCCGGTACAGGCTGCGGCGAGCATCACGGCGATCCCCGCGCCAAGAATTGCGAGGACCCGTTGCCCGCCGAACGCTGCACTGCGCACGTCTTCAAACGTTAGTCGCAGCCGCCGACGAGGTCGAGCGCCTCTTCCGGTCACCTTGGTAGCGTCAACGGGCGGCGGCGAACTTCGCCTCCGCCCCACCGAGCCGAGGGAAGTTCCTGTGCCTGAGCCCGTCTTCGACCGTCGCGACCAGCTGGAACAGGTTCAGAAGGGCTTGATCCAGGGCGAAGAGGTGCTTGCCGTCTACGACTGCGTCGGAGTCGGTACCGGGTTGCTCGGACTGACGACGCTCCGGGTCGTCCTGCAGGACAAGAGCTTCGTCGGCAAGAAGCACGCGATCACGTCGCTCCCGTACCGGCAGATTCGATCCGTGTCGGTGGTCAGTGACAAGTCGATGGGCGGGAAGTTCTTCTCGTCGAGCAGTATCGCCATCGACGCCGGGGGCACGATCTATCAGGCCGACTTCCGCGGCGACGACAAGGCCTCGAACGCCCACAACATCGTGCTCTGGTACATCACGCGCTGACCGGCTCATATCTCGGGACTCCGACGAACCCGGGCAGCACGCAGCGCACCACGGAGCGCCGCCCTCAGCCGGTGGAGGACGGCGCTCGGTCGTTCAGATCAGAGCTCGACAGTGGTCGACCGCCCGGCATGCTCGGCGAGGTCGTGCGGCAGGTAGAAGCCGTCCGGCGCCGCCTGGATGCTCGTCCAGTAGGTGCCGAGGTCCGAGCCGCCGTTGCGAGAGATCTCAGCCCAGACCTCGCCGGGGACCGGCCCGCGAGGGTCGGCGTGCAACTTCGCTCGCGTCGCCGGGGTCAGGGATTCCCACCACTGTTGCGCTTTGGTCGTCATGCTTCGTGACGGTAGCGCCGCGCAGGGCCGGCATCGGGACGTTTGGTCCGGCCCAGATCCCCGGTTCATGCCCTACGCTCGCGACCAGCGCGCCGGCCGGCACTGGTGCGACGCGCGCCCGAGCATCGCGAGGGCCCGAACCTGGAGGTGGCACGTGGCT
This sequence comes from Pengzhenrongella sp., assembly GCF_036565025.1. NCBI lineage: Bacteria > Bacillati > Actinomycetota > Actinomycetes > Micrococcales > Pengzhenrongella > Pengzhenrongella sp. The sequence goes on along the minus strand of NZ_DATCNW010000104.1, from coordinate 25,038 downwards.
GATCCCCGCGGCTTTCTGACCACGCGTGATCGCGAACTGCCCGCGGACCGTCCGGTCGCGGTGCGAATCCTGGACTGGCGCGAGGTGCACGAGCACCGCGCAGGAAATCCCGAGGACCTCGGCATGCTCGGCCGCCAGGCGGGTCGGTGCATGGACTGCGGTATCCCGTTCTGCCACAACGCGTGCCCGCTGGGCAACCTGGTGCCGGACTGGAACGATCTGGTGCGGCGCGGGCAGTGGGCGGATGCCGCGGAGCGGATGCACCAGACGAACAACTTCCCGGAGTTCACCGGCCGGCTGTGCCCCGCGCCGTGCGAGTCGAGCTGTGTGCTGGGCATCAACTCGCCGCCGATCACGATCAAGAACATCGAGGTGGCGATCATCGACGAGGCGTACGCACGCGGCCTCGTGGTGCCCCACATTCCGCAGTGGCTCACGGGCAAGAGTGTCGCGGTGATCGGTTCCGGTCCGGCCGGCCTCGCAGCGGCGCAGCAGCTGACCCGCGCCGGCCACACCGTCGCCGTCTATGAGCGCGCCGACCGGATCGGCGGGCTGCTGCGGTTCGGGATCCCCGAGTTCAAGATGGAGAAGCGGCACCTCGACCGCCGGCTCGCGCAGATGGCGGCCGAGGGCACGCGCTTCCGGCCCGGGGTCGAGGTCGGCGTCGACGTGACCGGCCAGGAGCTGCACGAGCGGTACGACGCCGTCGTGCTCGCGATCGGCTCGACGACGCCTCGGGATCTCGACGTACCGGGCCGCGAGCTCGGCGGCGTGCTGCAGGCGATGGACTACCTGCCGCCGGCGAACCGCGCGGCCGCCGGCCTCGATCCCGGTGCCGAGGTCGTGGCGACGGACAAGGATGTCGTCGTGATCGGCGGTGGGGACACGGGCGCCGACTGCGTCGGGACCGCGGTGCGCCAGGGGGCACGGTCGGTGACCCAGCTCGAGATCATGCCGCGGCCGCCGCAGGACCGACCCGACAGCCAGCCGTGGCCGACGTACCCGATGCTCTACCGGGTCGCGAGCGCGCACCAGGAGGGCGGCGAGCGCGCGTTCGCGGTCAGCACCACCGAGCTGCGCGCGGACGACGGCGGCAACCTGCGCGCGCTGCTGCTGGTCGACGTCGAGCTGGTCGACGGCCGTCCCAGTCCGGTCGCGGGATCCGAGCGGGAGCTCCCCGCCCAGCTCGTGCTCCTCGCGATGGGCTTCACCGGGCCCGAGCGGGGCCCGCTGCTCGAGCAGCTCGGCGTCAAACTGACTCCGCGCGGGGTGATCGCGCGCGCCGACGACTTCGCGACCGACGTGCCGGGCGTGTTCGTCGCGGGCGACGCCGGACGAGGCCAGTCCTTGATCGTCTGGGCGATCGCCGAGGGCCGCGCAGCCGCCGCGGCTGTCGATACGTTCCTGTCCGGCCGCACCGAGCTTCCCGCCCCGGTCACCGCCGGCACCCTGGCCATGCGCACCTAGGCTCGCGCTCCGTCAGGCGGATCACCGGGGCGCTCGCCGAGACCCGCCTACAGGTCGCCCGCGCGCTGCAGGTAGCGCATGGCGACCCAACCGAGCGGGATCTGGAGCCAGTAGGTCACCACCCGGAACAGGATGGCCACCGAGATTGCCACCCCGGGGTTCAGACCTGCCGCGGTCAGTCCACCGGTGAGGGCCACCTCGATCGCACCGATTCCGCCGGGCGTGGGGATCACCGAGCCCGCCACGTTGCCCACGAAGTAGACCACCGCCACCTGGATCAAGCTCAGCTCCTGCCCGAACGCGGCCAGGCAGGCGTCGAACGCGAGCACCCACCCGGCCGTCATCACAACGTTTCCGCCGAGCGCCAGCGCAACCTTGCCGGGCTGTCCGACCACCTCGATCAGCCGGGGCCAGGTCTGCCGCACCGTCGGCAACGCCATCCGCGCGATCCAACGGCGCACCCACGGGACGAGCAACGAGCCGGCCACGAGCACGGCGGCCGCTCCGATCGCCACCAGCAGCGCCGGGGTCGGGGTGAACTGCGCGGCGTCGTTCGTGCCGCTCACGAGCGAGAGGATCACCAGCAGGGTCACCGTGACGACGAACTGCGAAACCTGCACGAGGGCGACCGTCGCGAGCGCGAGCGACGTGGTCACTCCGCGCCTGGTCAACATGCGCAGGTTGAGCGCTGCGGGGCCGATCCCGGTGGGCGCCGCCAGCACGACGAACGCCACGGCCACCTGCACCACAGTCGTGCGCCACAGGCGGAGCCGGACCGGGGAGAAGGCCACGTAGGGGAACGCCGCACCGAGGAATGTCACCAGCCCCAGGGCGAACGCGACCAGGCTCCAGCGCCAGTCGCTGGTCGCCAGCGCGGCGCCGATCTCCGTGACGTTGATCGTGGTCAGCAGCACGATCGCCGCGGCCACCGACAGGATCGCGGTCAGCACTGTGCGGGCCCCGAAGCGGACCAGCCGCTCGGGCTCGACGTCGGCCTCCGGCAGCCGTTCGACCAGCGCGGACCGCAGCTCGGCGAGCACCTCCTTGTGCGCGCGCATCTCCTCGCGCGTGCGCCGCGGCAGCGCGACGGTCTGCAGCAGCGGCCCGATCGCCGCGATGTCCTCCGCGGGCAGGACGGCGGTCGCGGACTCGAGCGCGCGCGCCGCGCCGACCCGGACCGCGAGCAGCGCGACGAGCTGGGTGAGGTCCATCCGGCGGGAGAGCTCCGGGGACGCGACGTCGCCCGAGTCCCACGCGACGAGCCACACGACCGGCCGCCCGAGCAGGTGCTCGACCAGGATCGTGTCGGAGGTCAGCGCGCGGTGCGCGATCCCGGCGTCGTGCGCGAGGCGCAGCTGGGTCCAGATCTCGTGCAGCAGCTCGTCCGTGAGCAGGTCGGGCGCGACGTCCCGCAACACGATCGCGCTGCCCGGATGCTCCTGGACGAGCAGCATCGAGTCGTCGGCCTCGGCGACGGCGAGCAGCTGGGGGGTGCGCACGCCCGCGGCCCGCGCGGCGTACGCCAACAGCGCGGCTCGCTCGGCCGCCTGCCGGAGCGACACGAACGAGCGGCCCTCGATGCCGCGCAGGCGTAGCGAGCGCCACAACCGGCTCAGTGCGCCGATGACCTGACGGTCGCCGTCGAGCACGACGACGCGCAGGTCCTCGCCCTCGACCGTGGTCAGGTCGTACACGCGATTTCCGGAGTCCCGGGCGATCCGATCGACGTTGTCGTCGACGCGCGCGAGACGCGCGGGCGCGAAGCCTGCCCGGCTGATTCCGCCGACGAGCGATGCCCCGTAGGCCCGCTCGGACTGGACACCCGACCCGAAGCGGACCCCGAGGCCCGCCGTGCGGCCGAGCAGCAGTGCGATCGCGGCGCCGGGCAGGGAGACCTGGCCGGTGACCAGCACCACGCCGAGCGAGATCCACAGCAGGTTCCAGGACCACGCGACCGAGCGCCGTCGGGCCCGTGGACCCGCCGCGGTGAGCAGCCCCGCCAAGGCTGCGAGCGAGGACGGGATGGACAGCGTCAACCCGCCGTCGCGCAGGATCGACAGCGCCCGAACCAGCTCCGCGGAGCCGAACGCGCCGATCGCCGAGGTCGCCAGGGCGCACAGCAGGAGGGCGACGACCGCGCCGGCGGTCACCTCGAGGATCTGCCGCCCCAGCCGCCGGATCGCGAGCTCTGCCAGCACGGCGACCGGCGCGAAGATCGTGACGAATCCCTCGAGCACCGCGACCGGGAAGATCAGGATCCGGTGCACGAGCGAGTCGAAGCCCTGCACGTCCTGTGCCGCCCCGGCAGTCGTCCGCTGCGCATAGACCGCGAGCAGCATGACGGTCGCGATCCCCAGGGTCGAGAGCACGACGCCGAGCAGGTCGCCGGAGTTGTGCACCCGCAGGGTCGGGGTGTCGACGATCTGCACCTCGTGGGCGGGTGCATCGGACGCGTCGTGGCCAAGGACCCGACGAGCGGACGCCGTCGGCTCGGACATGCGGCGAGTCTAGCTATCCCGGTCGGGTCACAGGTCGTGCTCGGCCAGCTCTCGGAACTCGTCCGGCACGGCGCCGGTGCGCGTCACGGCCGGCAGGTACCCGACCGCGTCGCCGCCGAACCGGGTCCGGATCGCGTCCATCGAGCCGTCCACCGCCCGCCGCGCCGCGCCGGTGGCCGACCCGGGGCGCCAGGGGTCGGGGGGTGGCAGGTCGAGCTCCTGCTGGATCGCGTGCTGGTCGGTGAGGTTCGACACGGACACTGCGAGCAGCGTGATCTCCGGTTGGTCGGGGTGGTCGTCGATCGCTGACCAGCCCAGTCGTTCGGCCACCTCGGTGAGCGTGAGCGTCGCGGAGATGGGCTCGGCGAGGGTGAGCGAGCGGGTCACCGAGCGGAGCCCGGCGAACCGCACCCGGACGGTGACGGTGCGCCCGGCCCGGTACTTCGCCCGCATCCGTCGCGCAACGCGGTCGGCGAGGTGAGCGAGTACCGCCCGCACCTCGGCGGGCTCCGGGCGACGCCTGCCCAGGGCCGACTGCGCACCCACCGACCGGGAGCGGTGCGCCGTCACGATCCGGCGGGGGTCCTCGTCGTGCGCCATGGCGCTGAGCTTGTGCCCGACCGCCTGGCCGAGGATGTGCTCCACCGCCGACGACGGCGTCTGCGCCAGCTCCCCGATGGTGCGGATGCCGAGGTCCGCGAGCCGCTTCTGGTTGACCGGGCCGACGCCCCAGATCAGGCCGACCGGCAGCGGGTCGAGAAAGTCCCGCTCGGTTCCCGGCTGGACGACGATCAGCCCGTCCGGCTTGGCCACCTGGGACGCGATCTTGGCCAGGTGCTTCGTCCGGGCGGCGCCGACCGAGATCGGCAGGCCGATCTCGGTCCGGACGCGACGCCGGATCGTCGCGCCGATGTCCCCCGGCGAACCGAACAGGTGGGTCGAGCCGGAGACATCCAGGAAGGCCTCGTCGATCGAGATCCGTTCGATCAGCGGCGTGAACTCCCCCAGGACGGCGATCACCGCATCGCCGAGCCGCTGGTACGCACCGAAATGGCCGCGGACGAACCGCAGCTCGGGGCACAGCCGGGCCGCCCGCCAGCCCGGCATGCCGCCCTGCACCCCGAAGGCCTTGGCCTCGTAGGACGCCGCCAGCACCACTCCTCCGGTCGGACCCCCGCCGACGGCGATCGGCCGGCCCCGAAGCGTCGGGTCGAGCAGCTGCTCGACGGAGGCGTAGAACGCGTCGAGGTCCGCGTGCAGGATCGTCGGGCCGCCGCTGGGCATATCTCACCATACTCGAACACCTGTTCGAAAAGCTACGTGTCATGAATACCGGTCCGCGAACTCACCGCACCCTGATGGGCCCGATCACGGCGCCGGAGTGATCCGACCCAGGTGGTTGACTCATAGCGAGGGATGCTGCTCGCACCGACGCGAGGCAGGTGACCCGCGCGTCTCGTCGCCGCCCGTCGAGAGGAACAGCTTCCAATGCTGAGCACCGACCACTACGTCCGCTTCCAACGCGTCACCTCCGCGCAACCCTCGCCGCGCGGCGTCGTCGCGCAGGTGCACGGTGAGCTGTTCGCGGTGGACGTGGTCGCCGACGACGTCGTGCGCCTGAAGATGAGCCGTGGCGGGGCCTTCGACGAGGCGCCGACGTTCGCGGTCTACGTCGACCCGCTCGCGAAGCCGGTGGACTTCCGGGTCACCCGCGACGTCGACCGGGTCCGGGTGGTCACGACGGCGCTGGTCGTCTCGCTGTGGCTCGACCCGTTCCGGGTGGACGTGCACCGCAGCGACGGCACGCCCGTCATCGAGACGGCGACCGACGACGAGGGCCGCTACTGGGCATACGCGACGCTGAACGACGCGTTCACCGTGCGTCGGCGCTGCCGCCAGGAGGACACGATCTACGGGCTGGGCGAGAAGGGTGGCCGGCACAACCGCAAGGGCCGCGACTTCACGCTGTGGAACACCGACGTGCTCAGCCCGAGCGAGACGCTCGAGTTCACCGCCGGCAAGGAGCCGGGCGACCCGCGTGGCGACATCACGAGCGTCGATTTCGACCCGTTCTACGTGACGATCCCGTTCTTCTACCACCAGCAGCATCCCGGCGGATCGATGGCGGGCTCGTTCCTCGACAACGGCTACCGCGGGACGTATGAGTTCTCCGGCTCGCAGGAGTACCGCATCAGCTTCGCCGGCGGTCAATGGACGGAGTACGTCTTCGCCGGGCCCGACATGTCCACGATCCTCGAGCGGTACACCGCGCTCACCGGGCGGACCGCGCTGCCGCCGATCTGGGCGCTGGGCTACCACCAGTGCCGCTGGTTCCCCTACACGCAGGACGCGATCGAAGCGGTCGGGCAACGTCACCGCGACGAGGCCATCCCCTGCGACGCGCTGTGGCTCGACATCGACTACATGGACGACTACCGCGTCTTCACCTGGGACAAAGACCGCTTCCCGGACCCCCCGGGGATGCTGGCGCGACTGGCCGAGCAGGGCTTCCGGGTGATCACGATCATCGACCCTGGGGTGAAGGTCGACGCCGGCTACCAGGTGTACGACGAGGGCCTCGCGGCCGACGTGTTCTGCAAGACCGAGGGCGGTGACGTCTACACCGGGCAGGTCTGGCCGGGCGACACCGCCTTCCCCGACTTCGTCACCGAGAAGGCACGCACCTGGTGGGGGGAGCTCAACGCCGCTCACGTGCGCTCCGGCCTGGCCGGGATCTGGAACGACATGAACGAACCGGCCACCGGCACGATCCCCGCTCAGACGATGCGCTTCGGCGGCGGCCGGTGGTCGCACGAGCGGTACCACAACCAGTACGCGCTGCTGATGGCGATGGGCACCCGGGCGGGGCTGCTCGCCTCGATGCCCGACCGCCGGACGTTCATCCTGTCCCGCGCCGGCTTCGCCGGCATCCAGCGCTACGCCGCCAACTGGATGGGCGACAACCTCTCGCGCTGGGACCACCTGTGGGTCAGCATCACCATGGGCTGCGGCTTCGGCATTTCGGGGCAGTCCCTTGTCGGCTCCGACATCGGGGGGTTCAAGGGCAACTGCGACGCGGAGCTGTTCCTGCGGTGGATGCAGTACGGCACCCTGACGCCGTTCTGCCGGAACCACTCGGAGATCGGCAACCTCGACCAGTACGCCTGGGCCTTCGGTGACGTGGTGCGCGACCTGGTCCGGGACGCGATCACGCTGCGCTACCGGCTGATGCCGTACATCTACACGGCCTTCGTCGCGGCCGCCGCGACCGGTGCGCCCGTGCAGCGGCCACTGGTGCTGGACCACCAGTACGACCCGCTCGTGCGTGACCTCGACGACGAGTACCTGTTCGGTACCGACCTGCTGGTGGCACCCGTGACGGAGCCCGGGATCACCGCTCGCCAGGTCTACCTGCCGGCCGGTGACTGGTACGACTGGCACAGCGACGTGGTCGTCACCGGCGCCCGGTTCGTGATCGCCGCGACGCCGATGGAACGGATCCCGCTGTACGCCCGGGGTGGCGCCGTGATCCCGATGTGGCCCGACGCGCCCGCCTCGACGAGCGGGCACCACCCGACGACGATCGAGCTGCACGTCTTCGTGCCGCTCTGGGACGGGACGCACTCCTCGCGGCTCGCCGAGGACGACGGGCTGACCTTCGCGGCCCGCGACGGGGGCTGCTACCGCACCGAGGTGACGCTCACGCGTGCCGGGGGTCGCGTCGAGCTGGTCGCGAGCGTGACCGGTGAGGGCTACCCGGAGTTCCGGCGCGAGGCCTTCCGGGTCGTGCTGCACGGCGCGGCCCCAGAGCTTCTGCACGCGAACGGGGCCGACGTCGCAAGCGTCGATGGCGGCTTCCATCTCGCGAACGCGGGGTCCGGGTTCGTCGCCGACTTCGACGTCTGAGCGGTGTTCTGGGGCGCCGGCGCATCGATTGACGGCCACGACCAAGGCGGAATTCGGCAATGTGGCCACTGTGGCCGTCGTGGGGTTTGGCGACAGCCTCGCCCTCGCCGAGTCGACCCATCACACGCCGGACGCCTACGAGGAAGCCGAACGACGGCTCCGGGAAGGACTGCTGCTGTTGCGCAGGCTCGGCGCCACCGTCGAGGGGGAGGTGGGCGATTCGGACCCGATGAACGCCATCGAGCACGCGCTGCACGGCCGGCACGTCGATGAGATCCTCATCTCGACCCTGCCGACGCACGTCTCGCACTGGCTGCACACCGACCTGCCGAGCCGCGTGCACCGCAAGTTCGGCCTCGAGGTCACCACGGTGACCGCGCGGGAGCACAGCCTGCGCTGACGTCCCGGGCGACGATGCGGGCTGGATCGGCGTGACCGCGGACCTGGCCGAGATGAGCAGCGCGAGACGTCAGTGCTGGCGCACCATGTCGGCGAGCGGGTCGTCCTCGATGAGCGACCGCTCCAGCGCGCTGGAGATGGCCTGCTGCGGCAGTTCCGGGGCGCCGTCGTCGACCACGACGCGGTCGCGGCCCTCCTCCTTGGCGCGGTAGAGGGCGGCGTCGGCCCGCCGGATCAGGCCCGCGAGCGAATCGGCGCTGCCGGCGTCGGCGACCCCGAAGCTTGCCGTGAAGACCGGCGGCTGCGTGCCGGTGGCCTCCGCCAGGCGGGCCCGGAACCGGTCGAGCACCTCGACCGCCTCGTGCGCGGAGGTCCCCTGCAGGAGCAGGACGAACTCCTCGCCGCCGTACCGGGCGAGCAGGTCCTCGCTGCGCAGGTGCACCCGCAACAGCTGCGCGAACAGCGCCAGCGCCTTGTCCCCCGCGGCATGCCCGAGCGTGTCGTTCACGCGCTTGAAGTGGTCGACGTCGGCCATCACGACGACGAACGGACCCCCGTCACGGACCATCGGGCGCGCCGTCGTCTCGAACGTGCGCCGGTTCATCAGCCCGGTCAGGCCGTCGGTCGAGGCCTGGAGCTGGGTCCGCTCGAAGGAACGCACGGTCCCGATCCGCGCCCCGGTGGCGACGGCGACGGTCGCGAGCCGCGCGATCTCCTCGGGTGCTAGCGGCGCGTCGACCGGTGCTGCGGCGTGCAGCACCCCGAGCGCACGCCCCATGAACGTCACCGGCACGCACACCGCGGACAGCGGTCCGTCGCCGCCGCGTTCGCGTAGCTTCGGGCAAGCGTTGAGCGCCCGGCTGTCGGGGAACACGGTGGTCGTGCCGCGGCGCACCGCCACGCACCCGAACGGTGAGGCGACCGCGCAGCCCGGCGCGCCCGCGTCCGGGTGCTCGGCGCACCCCTCGAGGTGCGCCTTGGACGAGTCCGCCACCAAGAGCTCCATCGGATTCACCGCCGAGATCATCGGGAAGGACCTGGTCACGACGTCGTAGGTCTGGTCCTCGGTGTCCGCGATCTCGAAGGCCTCATTGAGCTGGCGCCCGAAGTCGTCCCGCCGGCTCTGCTGCTCCTGGCGACCCATCACCTCCCGCAGGCTCACGGCCGTGTCCTCCAGGCGACGCATCATCTCCTGCAGGCTCGCGGCCGTGGCGTTGAAGGCTTGACCGAGCATCCCGATCTCGTCCCCGCGGTCGTCGTCGTAGCGGGCATCGAAGTCGCCCTCGGCCAGCTGACCGGCGGACCGGGTGACGCTGCGCAGCCCGCGCACGATCGACCCTGCGGCCAGCAACGCGAGGGTGAAGAGCGCCAGCACGCCCAGCGCCGAGGTGATCTCCACTGCGTTGGCCGCCGTCTGCCGGGCCGTCCTGGTGTCGACGATGGCGTTCGCCTGAAGCGTGGTGAGCGTGGCGATCTGGGCATCGAGCGGTCCATTCAACGCCGTCGTACGAGCGTCGAGCACCCTGAGTTTCGCGACGGCGACCGTGGGCTCGGTCTTCGCTGCCTCGACGGCCGCATCCGCGGCGATGAGCACGTCGCGGGTCAGCGCAGCGATGGTCCGGGCCGAACCGCTCAGCGGGCCGTTCGGGACGTCCCGCAGGGCTTCGCCCGCCAGGTCGTCGAACTCCTGGCGAAGTTCGGCGTAGCGCGTGAACTGATCCTGCCGCGCGGCGCCCGACGCCGGCGTCGTCACGATCTCGTAGACGCTTCCTCGCGTCTCCTCCATCAGGACGTCATTGCCCAGGTACTGCTGCTGCAGCGCAACGACGCGATGCTCCTGTTGCGCGAGCCGCCCGACCCTGCTCGAGGAGACGGCCGCCACCGTGGCGACCGCGCCAAAGGCGACCGCCGCGACGAAGACGATGCCGAGAAGTCGGCTACGCACTGAGAATCCCCGGACCGCAGAGCGACGAACGCGGGCGTCTTGTCGTGTCAGGCTCATGACAGGCATTTCGGTACATCATGTGCGCGGCATGAGGGCCCCGAGCCTGGATCCACGGGTGAACTTCCTCGGGAGTCTGTCCGGTGACGCGCGGGGCCCCGATCGCACGGCCCGTATCCTCGCTAAGTGATCACGTCTCGCGCGCAGAGAAACTTGCGCAAACGGGCAGGGCGGGCCGGGCAAGCGTTCATGTTCTGGTTCTTCTGCCCGCTCTTTGCGTTGCTGTTTCTCGGGCTCTCACTCGCCGGACTTCCAGAAACGGTAAAGGCGTCTCGGGGGGAGGGTCAGCTCGGGACGTTCATCGCGCAGCACGAGGATTGCTCAACCATTCGGTTCACGGTGATGTGCTCGTGGACGGGGCGCTATCTAAGTGACGACGGCTCCCGCACGCTGGAGGGCGTTCTCCTCGATTCAGAGGCCCCGGACCGCGTGGGCGAACGGATACCCACCCTCTACGAAGGCGAGACCGACCCGCTCGTGGTCTATCTGCCCGAGGAATCGGGCCCGTTGGAGTCCGTCGCACTCCTCGGCGCGGCCGGTCTTGCCTATCTAATCTGGTGGACCTGGTCGGTGATTCGTCGATCACGTCACAGGTCGTCCGCGATCGACGCCGGCGGACGAGGCCCTCGAGCGCCCGTCTCGCTCCCCCCGCAGGACTCGGCGCTCGATCCGTCCGGAGAGCCGCGTCATCGGCGGTAGGGCGCCGGACGGTGCGCGGCGGGACGCCGGCTCCCCCAGAGTGGCCACTTCGTGTAATCTCGCCTCAACCTCTAGAGTCTCCGAGTGACTTCACTTGCTGCGCCGGCCCGAAACGCGGGGGGCCGAACTTCTTCCGGCGGCGGTCGAGCCGGATCGTTCCGCCCCGAGATCCACGCGCTGCGAGCTGCCGCTGTCAGCCTGGTCATCCTGTTCCACCTCTGGCCGAAGCGGCTGCCGGGCGGATACATCGGTGTCGACGTGTTCTTCGTCATCTCCGGCTTCCTCATCACGTCCCACCTGCTGCGCGAGGTCGTCAGCACCGGAACGGTCAAGCTGAGCGCGTTCTGGGCACGGCGGGTCCGGCGGCTTCTTCCCGCCGCACTACTCGTCCTCGCGGCCACCGTGGTCGGCAGCCTCGCGTTCCTGCCCAAGCCGTCGTGGCAGGACACCTTCGTCCAGATCGCCGCTGCGGCCGGGTACGTCGTCAACTGGGTGCTCGCCGCCTCCTCGGTCGACTACTTCGCCGCGGACAACCCCGCGAGCCCCGTGCAGCATTACTGGTCGCTGTCCGTCGAGGAGCAGTTCTACCTCGTCTGGCCCGTGCTGATCCTCCTGCTCGTCCTCCTCGCGCGCCTCGCAGCCCGGCACAAGAGGAACAGCACAGCACCGCTCCATGGATACCTCGGCTGGGGAATCGCGGCCGTCGGGGCGGTGTCCTTCGCCTACTCGGTCTGGTACAGCGCCACGTCCGGTGCCGCGTACTTCTCGACGTTCACCCACGCCTGGGAGTTCGCTGCCGGAGCGCTGCTGAGCTTCGCGGTTCCTGCCATGGAACGCTCGACGAGGAAGCTCGCCGGGCTGCGCGCAGCGGGACTCTGGCTGGGCTTCGGCACGCTCGGCGTGTGCGGTTTCGTCTTCACCGGTGCCCTCGCCTTCCCCGGCTGGGTCGCGATCGTGCCGGTGGCGGGTGCGCTGCTCGTCATCGCCGCGGGAGACACGAGCCGGGTTCGATTCTCGCTGGACCCCGTCGCCAGGTGGCGGCCGGTGCAGTGGCTCGGCGACGTGTCCTACTCCGCGTATCTGTGGCACTGGCCGCTGATCGTGCTCGCGCCGCACGCACTCGGGCGGGTGCTGACGTACACCGACAAGCTCGTCCTGCTCGCCGCGACGCTGGCCCTGGCACACGCGACCAAGACGTGGGTCGAGGACCCCGTCCGCTTCTCCCGCGCACTCAAGGCACGCACCGGCCTGACGTTCGCCGCGGCTGCCGCATGCATGGCGCTCGTCGTGGCAGCGTCGGGAATGGCGTGGCAGCACGTCGAGAACGAGACCGCCGCCGCTCAGGCCGCTGCCGCGCGCGCCGCAAAGGCGTACGACCAGTGCTACGGGGCCAGCGCCGTGCTCTCGGGCGCCGACTGCCCAGACCCCTACCGCGCCGACCCCAAGCTGCTGCTCGCCGCCGCCACCCCAGTGCCCCAGCCCACGCCGGTCGTGCTCAGCACGGGAATGGAAGCCTCTGAGTATCACGCCTCCACATCGGGCCCGACTATCGCGCTCGTCGGGGACTCGCACGCGCGCATGTACCTGCCCGGGCTCTACAAGCTCGCGGTGAAGCACGGATGGCGCCTGCTGGAGATCCGTCACAACGACTGCACCCCGTCCGCGCCGACCTGGAGCTCGACGTTCCACACCGACATGAGCACAACGTGCCAGCAGTTCCGGCACGACCTCATCGACCGCCTCGCGCCGGCCAAGGACGTCGACGTCGTGGTGACGTCGTCGGTCGCACCCCGGTACGCGAACATGCCGGGCGGCGACCACGACCAGATCGCGTCCGCCTTCGAGACGACCTACCGGGCGTGGATGGACAACCACAAGTCCGTGGTCGTGATCGCCGACGTGCCAGGTCCGTCCAAGGCCCTCGGTCAGGTACCCGCGTGCGTTGCTGCCGCGACCGACCTGAACGACGCGTGTTCCGAGCCGCGGGGAACCGTGCTCGAGACGGACCTCCAGGCCGTCGCCGCCCGACGCCTGGTCCCCAACGGGCTGACCCTCGTGGACTTCTCCAACCGATACTGCGACCCGAAGATGTGCCACGCCACCATCGGAGGGCTGGTGATGTACGCCAACGGCGGACACATCTCGGGGCCGTTCTCCGTGAGCCTCGCCCCGTTCCTCGAAGGCCCGATCCTGAAGGCCACGAAGTCCTGAGTGCACGCCGCCTGACGGCGTGCCTCACTCGTCGCGCTGGACGGCGAACCGGGTCGCTGGGCCGGCGAGCACGGGTGAGAAGAACACCACGAGCAGTCCGGCCGCCGGCACGACGAGCAGGCCGAGACCGAGTGAGGACGCATCGGCTATTGCGCCGACAACCGGGGGCGACACGAGAAAGCCGAGCCGCAGCAGCCAGCTGACGATGGTGAGGCCGGTGCCGGGCCGGAACCCCGGCAGCTCGTCGGCGGCGTGCATGGCCGCGGGGATGAGGGTCGCGACGCCGAGGCCGGCGAGCCCGAACCCGACGACGGTCCCGGGTGCGGTGGGTGCCGCGAGGGCGACGCCCATCCCGACGAAGACGACGAGACCCCCCGCGCGTGCGACCGAGCGCTGGCCGAAGCGGTCGACGAGCCGGTCGCCGCAGATCCGCCCGACGAACTGCATCCCCTGCAGGGCGATGAAGCCGACGCCGGCGACGAACGCCGATGCCTGCAGGGAACCCGACAGGTAGATGGCCGACCAGGAGCTTCCCGCGTCCTCCACGATCGCACCCGACGCGGCGATCAGCACGAGCGCGGCGAGAACCCCGTAGGTGGCCAGCAGCCCCGGCCCGCGCAACGCGCGAGGTGCCCCGCCCTGGGGAGCCACGGCGGGTTCGACGTCGGCCGGCTCCGCACCGGACAGCAGGAACCGGTAGGCGGCCAGCGCTACCAGGCTGAAGAGCACGGCCGAGCCGGTGAGCTGCAGTGCCACCGGCATCGCGAGCTGGGCGGCTCCCGCGCCGAGAACCCCGCCGAGCACCGCACCGACGCTCCACACCGCGTGGAAGGAGTTCAGGATCGACCGCTTGTAGAGCCGCTGCACGCGCAGCCCGTGCGAGTTCTGCGCGACGTCGGTGATCGAGTCCATCGCGCCGGCGATGAAGAGCCCGGCGGCCAGCGCAATCCAGGCAGGCGCCACACCGGCGATGAGGATGCCGACCGCCGAGAACACGGTGGCCACGATCGCCACCCGGGACGAGCGGTACCTGCGCACCAGCATCCCGGCCGTCAGGCCCGCGAGGAGTGCACCCAGCGGGAACGCGGCGACAGCGAGGCCGAACGCGGCGTTGGTGAGGTCGAGCCCGGCCTTGATCTCGGGGTACCTCGGCAACAGGTTGGCGAAGATCGCGCCGTTGGTGAAGAACAGCATCGCCACGCCGACGCGCGCGCGGACCGCCTCTCTCGGTGGTCGCTGAACAGCAGCCGTCAGGGAGGTCATCAGGGTGGGGTTCCTTCGCGAATTGGGGCTGTCGGCACCGTGAACGTTCACGGAGGCCGTCTTCAGGTCGACCTCCGTGAACGTTCACGGGGACGCTACCAGTACTGTTACGTCATGGCGAGCAGCGTTCCAGCAGTCACGATCCTTGATGTGGCCCGGGTCGCCGGCGTCTCCCGACAGACCGTGACCAGAGCTCTCAACGGGCTCCCCGACATCAGCGCCGCAACCCGCGAACGGGTTGTGCACGTTGCCCGTCAGCTGAACTATCGCCCCAATCGAGCCGCGCAGGGATTGGTGCGGGGGCGCGACGTGACAATCGGCCTGGTCATGGAGGATCTGCGCAATCCCTACTACCCCGAGCTCGCCTCGGCGCTGAGCCGGATCGCTGCGGAGCAGGGATGGAGCGTCATCCTGTGCGACATCGGAGAGGACGCGAACAAGGCTCGCGCCCGGCTCGCGTCGATGGTGCAACGTGTTGACGCGCTCGTGCTGACGGGCTGCCGCACGGATACGGTCGGGCTGCTCCCCCGTAGTGCACATCGCGACAGCGCGCTCGGCATTCCTATCGTCATCCTGGATGGTTCGCCGGACGATCAGGTGGATGCCGTCGTCGAGATCGACTACCAGTCAGGCGTCCGCACGGCTCTCGACCATGTGACGGCGGGCGGTCGCCGGCGCATTGCCATGATCGACTCGAGTCACATCGCATCCTCGCGCCGCCAGTCGTACCGCGAATACCTGCACGAGCACCGGCTGCCCTGGACCAGTCGATCGGAGTTCCGCGCAGACGAGACCCACGAGGGCGGGGTTCTCGCCTCTCGTGAGCTGCTCGATCGCTACCCGGACGCCGACGCCGTACTGGTCTACAACGATGTGATGGCGATCGGTGCGCTCAAGGGGTTCGCCCGGGCGGGGGTCGGCGTACCCGACGACATCGCGGTGGTGGGCACGGACGGCCTGGACATCGGGACCCTCGTCACACCCGAGCTCACGAGTCTCGCGATCGACAAGACGGCACTCGCACAACTCGCCATCGAGCTCGTCGACAACGTGCTCTCCGGCCGGTCGCCCGCCGGCTCGCGCGAACGCCGTCAGCTCGGCCTCTCGCTGGTGGTGCGCGAGTCCGCCTGATCGGCCGGAGGCTGCTTGGCCCCTGCGACCCGGACCACCGTTTCACCGCGGGTGCCGAAGACGGCCTGCAGGTCCTCCCAGGAAGCCTCGTTCGCGGGCACGATGTCGATCGCGGGCCGAGTCACGCACCCGGGGTCGGGTGTGCCATCGTCGTCACCTCGCAAGCCTCCCACCAAGCGCCCCGAGCGCCTCGACCTTGACGCACGGTGCGATGATCGTTCTGGGGCTTCTGCCGAGTAGCACGCGTCGCAGCGCGGGCGGTTTCCGGTGCACACCGAATTGAGCTCGCAATCCGGAAAGAAATTGCGCCGTGACCGATGACGATCTGCTTGCGGGATTCGTCGACCGACGACTGTTCGTCGAACGCCGACGACATCCGTCGAGCGTCCTGCACGATCTGCTGTTGACGAGCGACGACGTCGCGGAATTCCTCGGACAGCTCATCACGATCGCGGTAACCGTCATCGGTGACGGACTCTGCGCCACCGTCGTAGTCGCTCGCGACGGCGAGTCGACCATGGTCGCCCGGAGCGACGAGCACGCCGCGCGGTACGACGAGGCCCTCTTCGGTCAGCACGACAGTCCCCAGCTCGGCGCGACCGGCTCGGGACGCATCCAACTCCTCGAGGACCTCGTCGACGACGACCGGTTCATCGAACGTCGTCCGGCCTGCTCGGCTGTCGGGTTGCGGTCCGCGATGCTCCTGCCGCTGAACGCAGGGCCCGACGTCACCGGTGAGCTACGCCTGTACTCCCGCAGCGCGCACTCGTTCACCGCCGCGCGCCAGTCGGCGGCGCAGATCTTCGCGGCCGAGGCATCGCGAACCATCGATCTGGCCGTCCGCCGGTCGCACGAACGAGAGACCACCCGGCAGCTTCGCGCCGCCCTGATCTCGCGGACCACGATCGATCAGGGCATCGGGATCATCATGGGACAGAACGGCTGCGACGCCGAGACGGCATTCGGCATCTTGCGCGCCTCGTCGCAGAACCGGAACGTCAAGCTCCGCCTGGTCTCCGCTGAGATCATCACCGCCGTCACCCGCAAGATACCCAGCCAAGGTCGACCGTTTCACGATTAGCGGTGGCGCCGAATGAACTCGTCGACCAGCTCTTGAGCCTCAGCCTTGACGTCTCGGTAGAACACATCGGCCTCGCCGAGGAGCCAAAGTTCGTCGAGCCGCACGTCGTAGTCGGTGTGCTGATGGCGGATCTGCGCTCGCGCTGACAGCTCGGCGCGTGCGTCGAGAGCCAGGACTCGGGTGCGCCCTACCCGGCCGCTGCCCACCACCGCGGCCCGCTGCGCGGCCGCCCTCGCAATGGTCTCGGCCAACGCTGCGTGCTCGGGGGCGAACCGCAAATAGCCGACGATCGCCTCCGCGAGCCCGCGCTCGTACCTTTCCTCGCGCACCGCCCTGCTGCGAGAGCCGGCCTCTCGTCGTACGGCCCGCGCCGCAGCCGTTTCACCCTCCAGCCGCCACGCGTTCTCGATCACCGCTGTGGGAGCCCACAGTCCCTGCAGGCGTCGATGCTGTTGGCTCCGGCTACGTGGCGCCCAGGCGAGCCAGAACGCACCGGCGGCCTTCACCGTGCGGGTCACGAACGCATTCCCCGTGGGAAGGAAATCCCAATCGTCCGGTAGCGCCACGAGGCCGTGCTCGGGGTTCCACCAACCGTCCCGCCCGGCATAGACATCCAGCCGGAGCCGTGACAGGTCCGGGCTCGCCTCCGCCTCCGGAGCGGCAGACGGGACTGCTTTCGTCCCCTCGTCCATGAGAACCACGGTAGCCAGTCCGCGGCTGGTTCAGCTGGCCTCGTCGTAGGAATCCACGATCGACACGTCGAGCGCGAAGTCGACGCGCGACGCCCCGAAGAGCAGCCGCCCCGCCTCGACGGCGGAGTCCCGGACCGCCGTCGCGACCTCGTCGGCGACCGCGGCGGGGGCGTGCACCATCACCTCGTCGTGCAGGAAGAAGATCAGGTGCGGTCGTCCATCGACGGCCAGCAGCCTGCGGCGCAGGGCAGCCATCCAGCACAGGGCCCACTCTGCGGCGGTGCCCTGCACGACGAAGTTGCGGGTGAACCGTCCCCATTCCCGGCGCCGGCCGCGCGCCGCACGCACGTCGTCGGGACGGGCGTCCTCGCTCTCGGCCCGCTGCACGAGGTCCTGCCACGCCAGGCCCGGCAGCGGTGAGGACCGACCCAGCCGGGTGGAGACGATCTCGCCGCGCTCCCCCGCTCGTGCGGCCTCCTCGACCAGCGCGACCGCGTGCGGGTAGGCCCGCGTCAGCCTCGGCATGAGGACCGCACTCGGGCCGGTGGTCGCGCCGTAGATCGCGCCGAGCATCGCGTACTTCGCCTCCTGGCGGGTCTCCACGATGCCCGCCTCGACGACGCCCTGGTACAGATCTGCCTGCCGACCCGCCGCGGCCATGGCCTGGTCCCGGGACATCGCGGCGAGCACCCGGGGCTCGAGCTGGGCGGCGTCGGCCACCACCAGGCGCCATCCGGGATCGGCCCGCACCGCTGCGCGGACGCTCGCGGGCAGCTGAAGTGCACCTCCGCCGCTCGTGGCCCAGCGCCCGGTGACGACGCCGCCGGGCACGTACTGGGGCCGGAACCGGCCGTCGCGAACCCACTCCTGCATCCACGACCAGCCGTTGGCGCTGAGCAGGCGCGCGAGCTTCTTGTACTCGAGCAGCGGAGCGACCACAGGATGGTCGAGCTCGCGGATCTCCCCTGTCCGCGTCGAGGTGACGTCCAGACCGGCGGACCGCAGCGCGCGCAACAGGTCCGGAGGCGAGTCGATGTTGACCGACGGGTGCTCGAGCGCGCGGCGGACCTCGCCCGCAAGCGCCTCGAGCCGCGGGGGTCGACCGCCTCCGCGAGGGCGCGCCCCGAGGACCCGGGTGAGGAACCCATCGTGCACGTCGGTGCTCCAGGGCATCCCGTCGTGCTGCATCTCCGCCGCGATCAGCGCCCCGATCGACTCGGCCGCCAGCAACAGCCGCAACCGGCCGGGGGAACTGGAGCCGGAGACCGCTGCGAGCTGCCGACCGAGCTCGGCAACGACGTCCACCTCGCCGGTGTCTGCGGGCGGCGCGTGCACCGGGTCGTCGAACAGGGTGAGCGCCGCCGGCTCCGGCTCCCCGGGGCGGGGCCCGTCCCACGGGCCCGGTGGCGCGAGCGCGAGGCCCGATCCGTCGCACGTAGCGCTGCGGCGCACGATGGCGTGGCACAGCCGCAGGTCGTGGCACCGTTCGACGCGCACCCCGGCGGCGAGCAGCGGCGGATACCACCGTGCCGTGTCGTCCCAGACCCAGCGGGGCCGCGTGACCTCGAGAGCGGCCACCAGATCCGGTAGTTCGCTCGACCCGACAGCGGTGCGCGCGCCGCCCTCACCCCGGTCGGTGACCTCCTGCACGACGACGCCGTCCGGCCGCGCGGGGTCGTCGGCGAGCACCAGGAGGGACACGGTTCATTGTCGCCGCCGCCACCCACACGCGGCGCCGGCCCGGCGCTGGTGCCGACGATCTGCGATCAGCGCTGTCTATCCGACGTGCGAGCCACGGCGAAGATCCGGCGGAACGGAAAGAGCGTCCCGAACGGCGCTCGCGGATAGGCCCGCGAGAGCTCCTCGCCATAGGCCCGAACGAATTCGGCCCGCTCGACGTCGCCAGTGAGCACGTCGAGCACGGGCAGCAGCGCGGTGCCCTTGGTCCACTCGAGCACGGGCTGCCCCTGGTCACCGGCGGGATCCAGGAGGTGCTGGTAGGTCGTCTCCCAGGCGTCGACGTCACAGCCGAGCTCCGCCAGAAGAGCGACATACGCCGCCGGCTCACCGACCGACTCCGTTCCGCGCAACCGCGGCACGAGCTCGCCGGCGCGCGGCGACCGGGCGGCGACCTCGCGGAGCAGTCGGTGCGACGGCGCCCCGAAGTTGCCGGGCACCTGCATGGCGAACCAGCCGCCGGGCGCGATCGCGTCGATCCACCCGGGGATGAGCCGGCGGTGGGAGGGCACCCATTGCAGCAGCGCACTCGTCGCCAGGACGTCGATCGGCGCGCCGACCGACGCCGGGTCCCAGGACTCCGCCTCGGCGCGTACCCATTCGACGCGCTCGAAGCGGTCACTGCGCCGAGCCCGGTCCAGCATCTCGGCCGAGGAGTCGACGCCGACGATCCGCGCCAGTGGCCACCGCTGCCCCAGCGCCCGAGTCAGGGCGCCCGACCCGCAGCCCAGATCGACGACGAGCCCGGGTGCGGTCGCACCCACCCGCGACATCAGATCGGCGAAGGGGCGTTCGCGGTGATCGTTGAACTTGGCGTACTGCTCGGGGTCCCAGATCTCGACACGTCCCATCTCCTGGGTATGTTGATATCAACATACCTGAGCAAACGCACCCTGGGGGCGCGGAAACCGCCGTCGTGCTCCTCAGTCGAAGCCGGTGCGGTGGATCGAGGCTCAGGGACCTCCGAAGATCTCATCGGGATCGAACCAGGACCAGAGTTCGGGGCGCACGCCCAGGTCCTCCACCCATTGCTTCGGGCCGCACGAGACGATCGTCGCTCCGTGGGCGCAGAGAAGTTCCAGAACGTCGTCGTCGGAAGCGCCTCCCAGCGCTTCGAGGACCTTCGAAACGTCGTCGACAGCGATCGAGATCGCGTACTCGTACTCGGCGTTTCCGCGCGGGCCAGCCCTCAGGTCCTGTCCCTGGATGGTCAGTTTCCCGTCCTTGCCCCACTCAGCCCAGACCCGAAGGCCATCGCGGTCCCACATCGTGTGCTCGCCCATCGACCACACGTTAGATCGACGAAGCCGCACCAGTGCGGGAACCGGGGCGAGTGCCCGGGTGACGCCTGGCGCGTCGGCGGACCCGGCAGGGCTATTTGCCTCATCTCCAGGGTCTCAACTAAAGTGAACTATCACTTTAGTAAGGACCCCACATGACATCTGACCACCGGGAACCGGCAGCCGACGTCGGCATCCTCGTCCATCCGCGCACGCCCCGCAGCCTTCGGGTGCACGCCGCGGTGCTGGCGGCGACCAGCGAACTGCTCGAGGAGGGTGGACTGCCGGCCGTCACCGTGGAGGCCATCGCGTCTCGCTCCGGGGTCAGCACCGCGACGATCTACAAGCACTGGCCGTGCAAGACGGCGGTGGCCGCCGAGGCGTTCGGAAAGACGGTCGCCGAGGCGACGCCCGTGCCCGAGACCGCCTCGGCCGTGGATGACCTGACCGAGCAGGTGCTGACGATGAGCGCGTTCTACGCCGGTCCGGCCGGGGCGGTCTACGTCCAGCTGCTCGCGGCCTGCGCCGTCGAACCCCGGGCGAGCAGCTATTTCCGCGAGTTCTTCCTGAACCGGCGCCGAACCGCGATCGAGGCCGTCTGGGAACGAGCGCAGGCCACCGGGCAGGTCCGGCCCGAGATCGACGCCGGGACGGCCATGGACGTGCTCTTCGGTCCACTGGTCTACCGCATGCTCACCGGCCACCTGAGCCTGTCCGAACATCACACGCGCGCGTTCGTGGACGCCGCCCTGGGCGGGCTGCTGGCCACCCCGTCCGCCGACGACGAAAGGGGACGACCGTGAGTCAGTCCTGCACGAGCGCCACCGAGTCGGATCCCGCGACGCGAACCAGCCCCGACGGGCCCGGCAACGCCCGCTCCGAGACTCGCCGATCCTCGCTTTTCGGGTTCGTCGTCTCCGCCGTCACGCTGGTCGTCCTGGTCAGCCAGGCCGGCGCCCCGTCACCCCTGTACCCGCTCTACCAGGCCGAGTGGAACCTCTCCCCGCTGCTCATGACCGCGGTGTTCGCCGTCTACGTGCTGGGCATCCTGCTCGCCCTGACGACGGCCGGATCCCTCTCCGACCACGTCGGACGGCGACCGGTGGTCGTCGTCGCGGCGCTGCTCGCCGTCGTCGCGCTGCTCGTGTTCGCGACGGCGACCAGCGTCGTCGGGCTGCTCGTCGCACGCACGATCCAGGGTGCGGGCGTCGGGCTGGCGAGCGGGGCACTCGGTGCCGCCCTCATCGACTTCCAGCCCGAGGATCGTCCGCGCCTCGCCGCCACCCTGAACGGCGCGCTCCCGCCTGTCGCGCTGTCGATCGGAGCCCTGGGCAGCAGCGCGCTCGTGCAGTACGGCCCGGACCCCACCGTCACGGTGTTCGTCGTCTTCGGTGCGCTGACGTTCATCGTCGCCGGCCTGATGTTCTTCCTCGCCGAGCGCCACGAACCGCGGCCGGGAGTGCTCGCCTCGCTGAAGCCGACCGTGACCATCCCGATCGAGGCCCGCCCGGTGTTCGCTGCCGTCGTCGGCTGCCTCGGCGCGAGCTGGGCGATCGGTGGGCTCTACCTCGGGCTCGGTCCGACCATCGTGCGCAACCTGCTGCACCTGGACAACGCGCTCGCGGGCGGGCTGGCCATCGTGGCCGTGACCGGCACCGGCGCCCTGACCGGGCTCGCCATCCAGCGGCGCGACGCACTCAGCGCGATGGTCTTCGGAGCCGTCGCCCTGATCGCCGGCCCGGTGTTCACCGTTCTCGCCCTCGTCACGGGATCGGTCTGGGGCTTCTACGCGTCGAGCATCATCGTCGGCATCGGCTTCGGAGCCGCGTTCCAGGGCGGCCTCCGGCTCGTCCTGGCCGTCGCCCCGCCCGAGGGGCGGGCCGGGCTCATCTCGAGCGTGTACCTCGTCAGCTACCTCGCGATGGGCCTGCCCGCGATCGTCGCCGGCCTGCTCGTCCCGATCGCCGGCCTGCGCGACGTCGTCTTCGGTTACGTCGCGTTCGTGGCGCTGCTGGCGGCCACGGCGCTCATCCTCCAGCTCGTGCTACGCCGGCAGCGCGGCGTGGCGGAGCTCGCCGATTCCCTCGAGTCGATCCTTTCCTGAGGCGCGGCGGACTGGCGCGGCGGCAGGCGCGAACGGCCAGGGCACGGCATGCCGCACGCTGACCGGTCGGCGCGCAGGGCGGCGGCCAGGCCGGGGTCAGGCCCGCCGCACGCTGACCGCGCAGGCGCGAACGGCCAGGCCGGGTGCGGCGCGCCGCGCGCGAACCGGTCGGCGCGCAGGCGCTGCGGCGCGCCTGCGCGGCGCCCGACTCGGTGTCAGGAGGCCGGCTTGGCGAACGCCGCGACTCCCGTGTCGAACAGCACGCACGGTTCCTGGCCGAGAACCCAGGCGTCATGCCCGGGCCCGATGACGAACACGTCGCCCTCGGTGATCGTCATCTCGCTTCCGTCGTCCGAGCGCACGGTCATCTGTCCGGACAGACAGATTCCGGTGTGCCGGACCATGCAGTACTCGGTCCCTGCGATGGGCTTGACGTCCTTCGACCACTGCCAACCCGGCTCGTACACACCTCGCCCCAAGGTGAAGTCGCCGCCGAGGGTGACCACGTCGACGTGACCGTGGGCCTGGAAGTTTCGGGTCTCGTCCGGCACGCGAATGTTGCGGATCTCGAGCTTGGTCATGAGGTGCCTCCCTTGTCAGAATTCGATCGTGCTCCTGTCCGGAGGGCTCCGCAACATGCACCCACGACCTCCTGCTCGAGACCGAGTGGACGTATCTACCCCCTTCGAGCCCTCAGTCGCGCAGTGCGCTGTCGTGCGCCCGATGGGTGTTCGTCCCGGCGGTCACGGCTTCAGAGGATCGCGCCAGGATCGACGGGAGAACAGCCAGGTCAAACTCGTTCGAGATCCTTGAGGCAGAGAAATCCCACGTCCGTCGAATGCGGCCCGAGGCGAGCGAGTAGGTCCACGTGCGCGCCGACGCCGTCGGGCAGGTAGATGCTCGTCGCCGCCGTGCGTGTGGCGAATCCTGGCGCGGGTCGTCCCCTCGCCACCTTTCCCCTCGACAGCGGCCTCGACCTGCCTTCCGGAGTCCGAAGTCCGGAATCCGCAGTAAGGAGTCCGCGCGAACGTCTCCCGTACCGAATACCACGGGGTGGCCGGACTCGAGCGTGAGCGCCCCACCCTGCGTCCGAATGAAGCCGTTCTCGTCGCGCGGCCGCACCGTGGCGAGCTGCTCCCGACTGCCGGGTCTGGGCGAGTCTGACGGATGCGAATATCCGGCTCCCTCACCGTTGCCGTCGCCGCCTTCGCTCGGCATCGGTGCAGGTAGCCGGCCCAACTCGTTCGTCGCGGGGAGGATGTCGGACCCTCGGTCTACTGTGGTACGCATGTTCGAATACGAGGGTTCCGAGGTGGGGAACGGGGCTTGCGGCGAGCCGGTCATCGGTACGTCGCAAGATGCGGGCGGGCGCTTGGGGTCGAGTGTGGATCTGGTGTTGGAGCGTCTGTTCAAGGGGTTGATCGCGGAGGTCGCCGATTCGTTGGCGCGGGTGGCCCCGGGCCGGTGTCCGTTGGCGCCCGGGGTGCCGGTCGGTGCGCTGGGGTTCGCGGACGTGCTGGACGGGCAGGCCCCTTCGGCGGATTTGGTGGTGACGTTGGAGTCGTTGGTGCCGGGTGAGCTGCATGAGGCGGCGGTGGTGGAGGCGATCGCGGCGTGGGAGCGGGTCGCCTCGATGGCGATGGCCCGGCAGGGCGAGCTGATCGTGGACCTGACCCGGCGCCGCAAGTCGTCGCGGGCGGAGGAGTTCGTCGCGGACGAGGTGTCCGCCCGGTTGCGCACGACGCGGTCGGCGGCGCAGGACAAGGTGGCGTTGGCGACGTGCCTGGGGTTGCTGCCCGCGCTGCACGACGCGCTGGCGGCCGGGGTGATCGACGTGCGCAAGGCCACCGCGTTGGTGGACGGCACCGCGCACCTGGGGTTGGACGTGGCCCGGGAGGTGATCCGGGACGTGCTGCCGCAGGTCCCGGACCTGACGGTGCCGCAGGTCAAGGCGAGGCTGCGCAAGCTCGACCTGGTCCGCGACCCCGCCGCGGCGGAGAAGCGGTGCGCCCGGGCGAAGGATGAGCGCAAGGTGATGCTGACGCCGGCGCCGGACGCGATGGCGTGGATCACCGCGTTCTTGCCCGCGGACGACGCGATGCGCGCGTACACGGCGCTGACCGCGCTGGCGATGGCCGCGGACCCGCAGGACCCGCGCCCGATCGACGCGCGGCGCGCGGACGCTTTGGTCGACGTGCTCGGGGGGATCCTGGACTCCGGGGTCGGACCCGACGGGCCGTTGCCGACCGCGCACCGGCGCCACCCGCACCTGCAGGTCACCGCCGCCGCGACCACGTTGCTGGGGTTGGACGAGGGTCCCGGGGAGCTCGACGGGTACGGGCCCATCCCGGCGTCCATGGTCCGCAAGATCGCCGCGGACGCGACGTGGCGGCGGATCTTCACCGACCCGGCGACCGGGGAGTTCGCCGGGATCGGGCCCCGCGGGTACCGGCCCGCGGCGTTCCTCGCCGACACCGTGATCGCCCGGGACGTGACCTGCACGTTCCCGGGGTGCCGCATGCCCGCCTGGCGATGCGAGCTGGACCACCGCGTCGCGTTCCACGACGA
>NZ_DATCNW010000103.1:0-30810 GCF_036565025.1 Pengzhenrongella sp. | reverse complement strand
GTTGACGTCCTATAGGACGTCAACGCTCGGACGTTAAGTGGTGGTGGTGGTGGTGGTGGTGAGGGTCAGGGGGTCAGGGGGTCAGGGGGTGGTGTGGGTGCGGGCGTTGAGGAAGTTCTTCAGGCCGACCAGGTCGTCGGTGTTGATGTGATCGACGCCGGCGTCGGCCAGCTCGGTCCACACGGCGTCCCGGGCGGCGCCGGCCACGTCGGGGGTGGCCCAGAACCGGACCCGGTAGTCGTGGCTGTGCGCCGTGCGCACGAACGCGCGGAGCTTGGCGCGCTCGGCGACCGGCATCGGGCCGACACCCTGCCAGGTGAACAGGGTGGTCCAGTTGTCGCTCACGAGCGGCATCAGGTTCGACGGCATGCCGGTCGAGAGGTCGGCGGCGCGCCCGTCGTAGAAGGCGAACCGGGTGGTCTGGGCGCGCATCGTCTCCAGCGCGCGGTTGCCGCTGATCACCGCGGTCACCGGGCCGGGGTTGGTCCGGCCGTTCGAGTATCGGGTCATCAAGGAGGGGTGCATCGCCAGGTCCCGGTCGACCGCGGCGTAGGTGCTCTCGCCCTCGCTCTTGACGTCGATCAGCAGCTGGACGCTGCCGGGCCACCTCGGGTAGACGCTGTGGCCGGGGCCGCTCGCGAGCTTCTCGAGCGGGTCGACATACAGGCTGTCCAGGGTGACGCCGGGTTTCACGTCCGCCAGGTCGTGGCCGACGAGGAGCTGGCCGTCGACCAGCCAGACGTCGGCCTCGACGCTCGTGAACCCCTGCTCGAGCGCGTCGAACAAGGGGCGGGCGTGCTCGTAGTCGTTGTGGGCGTGGGTACCAGGGAGGGGAGTGCCCAGGACGACGTCGGTCGGCGGCGCCGCCGGTGCGGGCGCGGGCGACGGCGCGGCGAGGGCCGACGGTCCGGCGAGAGCCGACGGCGCGACGGCGACTCCGGTCAGCGTGAGCAGGGCGAGGGCTGCGAGGGCGGTACGTCTGATGCGCATGGATTCCTCTGGTGGCGGGGGACGGACGTGCGGGACTGCGAGGAGCGAGGGTAGGCAACGCCGTCGACCGTGGCCCCCACGGGTCATGAACACAGCGTGAAGTGCGCGCGGACCGCCGACGCCGCCCGCGGGTGGACTTGCGTTGCGCGAACCGGTACCGCAGGCTGCGCTCATCACGATGCGTCGGGGTGCGACGGGTTGCCACCACGAATGTCATGAGGTGTGAGCGGAACGTGAGCGAGCCGGTGCAGGACCTGGCCTACCCCGAGGTGTTCCGGCTGTCCGGAAACGCGGCACCGCCGCGCACCCTGCTGGACATCCTCACGAGCACGGTCAGTGCCCACCCCGATGCCGCCGCGATCGACGACGGCGACCGGAGCCTTACCTACGGCGAGCTGATGGCCGCCGTCGTCGCCAAGTCCGCCGAGCTCGCCGCCGCGGGGGTCCGCCCCGGCGACAAGGTGGGCGTGCGCATCCCGTCGGGGACCGCCGAGCTCTACCTCGCGATCCTCGCCGTGCTGCACGCGGGCGCGGCGTATGTACCGGTCGACGTCGATGATCCCGAGGAGCGGGCTCGGCTGGTGTTCTCCGAGGCTGACGTCGCGCTCGTCGTCGGCGGTGGCGGGGTGCTGGACCATCGCAAGCCCCTGACGCCCGACCCCGACGGCGCGCGCCTGCCGACCCTGACCGACGACGCCTGGGTCATCTTCACCTCCGGCTCGACCGGCACGCCCAAGGGGGTCGCGGTCAGCCACCGGTCGGCGGCGGCCTTCGTGGACGCCGAGGCGCGGCTGTTCCTCCAGGGCGCACCGCTCGGGCCGTCGGACCGGGTGCTCGCGGGCCTGTCCGTGGCATTCGACGCCTCGTGCGAGGAGATGTGGCTGGCCTGGGCGCACGGAGCCTGCCTGGTCCCCGCACCCCGTGCCCTGGTGCGGACCGGCATGGACCTCGGGCCGTGGCTCGTCGCGCAGGGCATCACCGTCATCTCGACGGTGCCCACGCTCGCAGGGCTGTGGCGCTCGGACGAGCTGAGCGGGATCCGGCTGCTGATCTTCGGCGGCGAGGCCTGCCCGCCCGAGCTCGCTGCCCGGCTCACCGTCGAAGGGCGCGAGGTCTGGAACACCTACGGTCCGACCGAGGCCACGGTGGTGGCCTGTGCGGCGCTCCTGACGGGCGTGGAGCCGGTGCGGATCGGCCTGCCCCTGGACGGCTGGGACCTCGCGGTGCTCGACAAGGAGGGCCAGCACGTCGCTCCGGGCGAGGTCGGCGAGCTCATCATCGGGGGAGTGGGCCTGGCCCGGTACCTCGACCCGGCGAAGGACGCGGAGAAGTACGCCCCCGCCCCCACCCTCGGCTGGGAGCGCGCGTACCGCAGCGGCGACCTCGTGCGCTTCGACCCCGAGGGGCTCGTATTCGGCGGCCGCGCCGACGACCAGGTCAAGCTCGGCGGACGGCGCATCGAGCTCGGCGAGGTGGACACCGCGCTGCAGCAGCTGCCCGGCGTCGCAGCCGCGGCCGCCGCGGTTCGCAGGACCGCGGCGGGCAACCAGATCCTGGTCGGGTACGTCGCCGCGGCGCCGGGCGTCGCGCTGGACCTCGCCGCCGCGCGCGCCGAGCTCAAGACCCGGCTCCCCGCGCCGCTCGTCCCGCTGCTCGCCGAGGTCGACGCCATGCCGACGCGCGGTTCGGGCAAGGTCGACCGGGACGCCCTGCCGTGGCCGCTCGAGCGGCTCGAGGGGACCGGCGAGCCACCTGCGCTGTCGGGGACGGCCCAGTGGCTCGCGGAGAAGTGGACCCGGACGCTCGGCGTCGCGGTGACCGGCGTCGAGGACGACTTCTTCGACAACGGCGGCGGGAGCCTGAGCGCCGCGCAGCTGGTCTCGGCCCTGCGCACCAGATTCCCGACCGTGACCGTAGCCGACGTGTACGAGAACCCTCGGCTGGGGGCGATGGCCCGCACGCTCGACGAGTTCGCGCCGTCGGTCGCCCCTGAGAACAGGGTCGTGACGCCGACGCCGCGTCGTGCGCAGTGGATCCAGACCCTGCTCGGGCTGCCGTTGAGCGTGCTGACCGGGTTGCGCTGGCTGACCTGGCTGGCCGTGATCGACAACCTGCTCGCGGCGACCGGCATCGGCTGGGCGACCCCGGTCTCCTGGTGGTGGGTGGGCGCCGGCTGGCTGCTGCTCATCACGCCGCTCGGGCGGATGGGGAGCACCGTGCTGGTGGCGCGGGTGCTGCTCCGCGGCTTGCGGCCGGGGCACTACCCGCGCGGCGGCGGGGTGCACCTTCGGCTGTGGTTCACGGAGAGCTTCGCGGCCGCGGCGGGCGCCGAGAACCTGGCCGGCGCACCCTGGATCAGCTACTACGCGCGGGCGCTCGGAGCGAAGATCGGCCCGGGAGTCGACCTGCACACCCTCCCACCGCTGACCGGGATGCTCACCCTCGGCAAGGAGGCCTCGATCGAGCCCGAGGTGGACCTGAGCGGTCACTGGCTCGACGGCGACGTCCTGCACGTGGGCCGGATCCGGGTCGACGCCGGCGCTACCGTCGGGACCCGCAGCCTGCTGGCGCCGGGCACGCGCGTGGGCGAGGGTGCCGAGGTGGCGCCCGGCTCGGCGGTGTTGTCGTCGGTGCCGCCGGGAGAGCTGTGGGCGGGTTCGCCCGCGGTCTTCACCGCGCCGGCCCGGCACGACTGGCCGCACAAGAATGCCCCGCACGGGCCCGCGTGGGTCGCCCTGTACGGCGTGACCGCCGCCCTGATGGCGGCGATGCCGCTCGTCGCGGGCGTGTGCGGGCTGCTCGTCGTCGGCCTGGGGGTTCGCGGCACCGCGACGCTGGGGGCGGCCGCCGTCGGCGCGCTCACGTTCGTGCCGCTCGGCGCGGTGACGATGTTCGTGGTGCTGGCCCTGCTCACGCTGATCTGCGTGCGGGCGCTCGGCGTCGGCCTGCGCGAGGGGCACCACCTGGTGCGCAGCCGGATCGGGTGGCAGGTCTGGGCGACGCTGCGGCTGATGGACGACGCCCGGACGCTGCTGTTCCCGCTGTACTCCTCCCTAGCCACCCCGGTGTGGCTGCGGGCCCTGGGAGCCAAGATCGGCCGCAACGTCGAGGCGTCCACCGTGCTGCTGCTGCCGAAGATGACCACGGTCGGGGCCGGCGCGTTCCTCGCCGACGACACCCTGATCGGCTCCTACGAGCTGGGTCAGGGCTGGGTGCGGATCGAGAAGGCCAAGGTCGGCAAGCGGGCGTTCCTGGGCAACTCCGGGATGATCGCGCCCGGGCGCGCCGTCCCGAAGCGTGGCCTGGTGGCGGTGCTGTCCGCGACGCCGGCCCGCGCCAAGAAGGGCACCTCGTGGCTGGGCTCCCCGCCGGTCAAGCTGCGCCGCGCCGCCGCGGAGACCGACGAGTCCCTGACCTTCGACCCGTCGCCGCGCCTGCGGGTGGCCCGCGCGGTGTTCGAGCTGCTCCGGGTGGTCCCGGTGATGTGCACGGTCGGCCTCGCCGTCGGCGTCCTGATCGCGCTGCAGGTCGTCGCAGACGGGGCCGGGCTCGCCGCCGCTGCGGTGCTCGCCGGCCCGGTCGTGCTCGCGGCAGGGGTCGTGGCGTGCGTCCTCGCGACGGCGGCGAAATGGCTGCTGGTCGGCCGGATCCGCGCGTCGGACCACCCGCTGTGGAGCTCGTTCGTGTGGCGCAACGAGCTGGCCGACACGTTCGTGGAGCTGGTGGGCGTGCCCTGGTTCGCGCGCGGCGCGTACGGGACGCCGGCGCTGAACCTGTGGCTGCGCTCCCTGGGCGCCAGGATCGGTCGCGGCGTCTGGTGCGAGACGTACTGGCTGCCCGAGGCCGACCTGATCACCATCGGCGACGGGGCCAGCGTGAACCGCGGCTGTGTCGCGCAGACCCATCTGTTCCATGATCGGGTCATGAGCATGGACACCGTCACGTTCGCCGCCGGGTCCACCCTCGGCCCGCACGGCGTCATCCTGCCCGCGGCCGCCATCGGCGCCGGTTCGACGGTCGGGCCGTCCTCGCTCGTGCTGCGCGGCGAGGTCATCCCCGCGGGGACCCGGTGGACCGGCAACCCGACCGCGCCGTGGAGCGACCCGATGCCGAGGACCGAATGACGCCGCTGCCGACCCAGCCCGGGCCCACCCTCGAGGCGGCCGGTGACCCGTACCTGCCGGGTCACGGCAATGAGGGCTTCACCGTCACCCGCTACGAGCTGGACCTCGACTACCGGGTCGCGAGCAACCGGCTCAGCGGCCGGGCTCGGTTGCACGCCACCGCCACGGCGGACCTGTCCCGGTTCACGCTCGACCTCGCGGGCCTGCGGGTCGGCAAGGTGCTCGTCAACGGCCGCCGTGCCGGGCGATGGAGCCACCGCGCGCGCAAGCTCACGATCTCGACCGAGACCCCCGTCGCCGTCGGCGGCGCCCTGGTGATCGACGTCGAGTACTCCGGCCAGCCCCGCCCGATCGTCGGGGTGTGGGGGGAGGTCGGCTGGGAGGAGCTCGAGGACGGCGTGATCGTCGCAGCCCAGCCCGACGGCGCGGCGTCGTGGTTCCCGTGCAACGACAGGCCGGGGGACAAGGCCAGCTTCCGGATCGCGGTGACCACCGAGTCCGCGTACCAGGTCCTGTGCAACGGGACGCTGACCCAGCGGACCAACCAGGCGAGCAAGGTCCGCTGGGTGTACGACCAGCCGGAGCCGATGGCGCCCTACCTGGCGACCGTGCAGATCGGCCGGTACGACCTGTTCACGACGGCGGACGGCCCCGTCCCGCAGCGCGCCGCGGTCCCGCCTCGGCTGCGGGACGCGTTCGCGCACGACTTCGCCCGGCAGGCCGACATGATGGCCGTGTTCGCGGAGCTGTTCGGGCCCTATCCGTTCGCGGGGTACTGCGTGGTCGTGACCGACGACGACCTCGAGATGCCGCTCGAGGCGCAGGGCATCTCGGTGTTCGGCGCGAACCACCTCGACGGCAGCCGCGGTGCGGAGCGCCTGGTGGCCCATGAGCTGGCCCACCAGTGGTTCGGCAACTCCCTGACCGTCGCACGGTGGCAGCACATCTGGCTGCACGAGGGCTTCGCGTGCTACGCCGAGTGGCTCTGGTCGGAAGGCTCCGGCGGGCGCACCGCCGCGGAGCTCGCGCGCTTGGCCTGGGACCGCCTGGACCGCCTGCCGCAGGACCTCGTGATCGCCGACCCGGGCCCGACGCTGATGTTCGACGACCGCCTCTACAAGCGGGGCGCCCTGACGCTGCACGCGCTGCGGGTCGCACTGGGGGACGGCGCGTTCTTCGACCTGTTGCGGACCTGGGGCAGCGCCCACCGGCACGGCTCGGTGACCACCGAGGAGTTCCTCCAGAGCGCGGCGCGGTTCGCGCGACGACCGGTGGACGGGCTGCTGCGGAGCTGGCTGTTCGAGGCCGCGCTGCCCCCAGCGAGCGACCTTCGGCGCTAGCGCGACCTTCGGCGCTGATGACCGGCTGCGGTCAGCTCACCGCGCGCAGTTGGTCCACGTGAGCCATGCTCACCAGGCGCTCCTTGGCCGCGCGTTCGACGAGCACCGGTATGTAGTCGCGGACACGCCCGATGAGCGTGGCATGCACCTCCTGGACCACGATTCGGACCGTCGCGGGTGGGACGTCCGGGAAGCGGGCGCACAGGCGCTCGCAGATCAGTTCGATCGCTTGGTTCTCGTCCATGAGGGGCATCGGCCGAGTATGCGCCTCTCGCGGATTTGTGTACAGGTCCGGGCAACTCGGGCATCCGCGGTGGTCTGCCACCCGGCGTCACGCCGCGATGAGGTCGAAGAGGACTCATGACTCGGACAGCGAAGATCGAGAAGAAGTACGTCGTTCGCTTGGCGATCACCGCCGCCGGGCGCGATCCGTCCGACGCCGTCCGGGACGCCGTGGAGCAGGTGCGGCGAGGCGGCCTCGAGAACCTGACCTACAGCGTGCACGAGGTGGGCGGCCGGACGGGCACCCACCCGAACGACGACGAGACCTACCGCGGCCAGTTCCTCGGCTGAGCCGCGATCCGATCGTTCCGCCCAGGTCGCAGTGCCCACCGCGGCGCCTACCGGGCGGCCATCCCGGCCGTCATCGGCGACGCCGACCTGATCTTGCCGACGGCGACGACGGCCTTGGTCGACGAGGCAAGCTCGGAAATTGCAAGGTTCGACGGTGAGGCGCTGGGATCGACCACGGCTTTCGCCGCCTTGCTGCTCCGTGCCGAGGCCGCCAGCTCCTCGCAGATCGAGGAACTGACCTCCTCGGCGAAGGCGATCGCCCTGGCCGAGCTCGGACGAAAGGGCCGTGAGAACGCCGACGCGATTGTCGGGAACGTCACGGCGATGATCTCCGCGATGGACGTCTCGGCTCGGATCGACGCAGCGGCGATCCTTGCCATGCACGGCGCGCTGATGGCGGGTCGCCGCACCGACGCCGGGCAATGGCGCACCGTCCAGGTCTGGATCGGCGGGTCGCGAGCCAGCCCGCACGACGCCGACTATGTCGCGCCTCGGTACGAGCGCGTGCCGGCAGTGATGGACGACCTCGTCGCGTTCATCGGGCGCGAGGACCTCACCCCGCTGGCCCAGGCCGCCGTCGCGCACGCGCAGTTCGAGAACATCCACCCGTTCACCGACGGAAACGGACGCACCGGCCGGGCTCTCCTGCACGCCATGCTCCGCCGTGGCGGGCTGGCTCGACGCTCGATCGTGCCCGTCTCTGCCGGCCTCCTGAGCGACACCCCGGCGTACTTCTCCGCCCTCGAGCAGTTCCGGGGCGGCGACCCGGTCGGCATTGTCGAGGAGGTGGCCCGTGCCGTGTTTCCTGCGCTCGCCAACTCGCGGCGGCTGATCGAGGAGATCACCGAGGCCAGGAACCAGTGGTCGACAAGCATCAAAGCACGGCGCGGTGCGGCCGCGTGGCGACTGGCTGACCTGCTGATGACTCGCCCGGCAGTGGACTCGCGCTTCGTCTCGGCGTCGTTGGGTGTCACGGGCGCTAACGCCCAGCTCGCGATCAACAGGCTCGTCGACGACGGCATTTTGACCCAGATCGGCAACGGGCGACGGGACCGGGTGTGGCAGGCCGGCGAAGTGCTGGAAGCGATGGAGCGATTCGCCTCCCGCTCCCAGCGCCGAACGCCCCGACGCGATCCGAGCCTGCGGAGCGGCTCGTCCAGCGGCAACCGCTTCGACGACCGAACCATGGGCATTGCGCCCACCGGTAGCGCCCTTGACCTATTCTCTGACGTGTGATTGCCAACAACCCACCGCAGGATGTCCGGCGCGGCCTCGCCCGCCACGACGTACCCGACGCGCTGCGCAACGATGTCCGCCTGCTCGGCGGGCTGCTCGGAACCGTGCTGCGCGAGGCGGGCGGCGACGAGCTCCTCGCCGACGTCGAACGTCTGCGCGAGCTGACGATCCGCGCGCACGACGAGCAGGGCATGGACGCGTTCGAGGAGGCCGAGGCGCTCGCCGAGGGCTTCACGGCGCAGCGTGCCGAGCAGGTCGCGCGCGCGTTCACGTGCTACTTCCACCTGGCGAACCTCGCCGAGGAGTACCACCGGGTGCGCATCCTGCGCGAGCGGGAGTCCGTCCTCGCCCCGCACGAGCTCGCGCCGGACGACTCGCTGCCGGCAGCCGTCGCCGAGCTGGCCAAGGAGATCGGGTTCGACGCCGCGATCGAGCGCCTGCAGGCGCTCGAGTTCCGCCCGGTCGTGACCGCGCACCCGACCGAGGCGCGCCGGCGAGCCGTGGCGAGCGCGATCCGCCGCATCTCCGAGCTGCTCGCGGAGCGGGACGCGCTGCACTTCGGCGGCACGAGCCTCGCGGAGAACGAGCGACGCCTCGTCGCCGAGATCGACGTGCTGTGGCGCACCTCGCCGCTGCGCGCCGCGAAGCCCACCGTGCTGGACGAGGTCCGCACCGTGATGGGGATCTTCGACTCGACGTTCTTCGACGTGTTCCCCGCGGTCTACCGGCGCCTGGACGACTGGTTGCAGGCCGACGCCGCGGGCGCGAAGGCGCCGATCGTGCGCCCGTTCGTGCGGCTCGGCACCTGGATCGGCGGGGACCGCGACGGCAACCCCAACGTGACCCCCGAGGTCACCCGCGCCGCGGCCGTGATCGCCTCCGAGCATGTGCTGACCGCGCTCGAGGCCGCCACGCGGCGCACCGGCAACGCCCTCACGCTCGACGGGAACGGCACCCCGGCCTCGCCCGAACTGCTCACCCTGTGGCAGCGCCAGCGCGAGCTGTCGGAGGTGCTGACCTCCCGGCTCGCCGCGGACTCCCCGAACGAGCCGCACCGCAGCGCCGTCCTCGTCGTCGCCGAGCGGATCGCCGCCACCCGCCTGCGGGACGCCGATCTCGCCTACGCGAACGCCGGCGAGCTCGAGGCGGACCTCGCCGTCGTGCAGCGCTCGCTGGTCGACGCCGGCGCCAACCGGGCCGCCTACGGCGACCTCCAGCAGCTCCTCTGGCAGGTGCAGACGTTCGGCTTCCACCTCGCCGAGCTCGAGGTCCGCCAGCACTCCCAGGTGCACGAGGCCGCGCTCGCGGAGATCGCCGAGCACGGGCTGGACGGCCCGCTCTCGGCGAAGACCGTCGAGGTGCTGGACACCTTCCGCGCGCTCGGCGCGGTTCAGCGCCGGCACGGGATCGAGGCGGTCCGCCGCTACATCGTGTCGTTCACGCAGCGCCCGGAGCACCTCGCGGCGGTCTACCAGCTCGCCGACCTGGTGTTCCCGGACCCGGACCAGGCGCCCGTCATCGACGCCGTGCCGCTGTTCGAGACCTCCGCGGACCTCGAGGCGAGCGTCGACATCCTCGAGACGATGCTCACCCTGCCGGCCGTGCAGCGCCGACTGGCGAGCAACGGCCGCAAGGTCGAGGTCATGCTCGGCTACTCCGACTCCTCCAAGGACGTCGGCCCGGTCGCCGCGACGCTCTCCCTCGACGTCGCCCAGAGCCGGATCACGCAGTGGGCGCGCGTGCACAACATCAACCTCACGCTGTTCCACGGCCGCGGCGGCGCGCTCGGGCGCGGGGGCGGCCCGGCGAACCGGGCGCTGCTCGCGCAGCCGCCCGGCTCCATCGACGGCACGTTCAAGGTCACCGAGCAGGGCGAGGTCATCTTCGCCCGGTACGGCGACCCGGTGATCGCCGCCCGGCACATCGAGCAGGTCGCCGCCGCGACGCTGCTCGCCGGCTCCCCGTCGCTCGAGAAGCGCAACGCGGCCGCCACCGAGCGGTACGCGGAGCTCGCCGCCGAGCTCGACGCGACCTCGCGGGCCCGGTTCTTCACACTCGTGCGCGCCGAGGGCTTCCCGCAGTGGTTCGGCGAGGTCACCCCGCTCGAGGAGATCGGCCTGCTGCCGCTCGGCTCCCGCCCGGCGCGCCGCGGGCTGTCGATCGAGTCGCTCGACGACCTGCGGGCCATTCCGTGGGTGTTCTCCTGGTCGCAGGCCCGCACGAACCTCGCCGGCTGGTTCGGCCTCGGCACCGCGCTCGACGCCGTCGGCGACCTCGCCGAGCTGCAGGCCGCGTACGCCGACTGGCCGCTGTTCTCCACGCTGATCGACAATGTGGAGATGTCGCTCGCGAAGACGGACGAGCGCATCGCCTCGCGCTACCTGGCGCTCGGCGACCGCCCGGACCTGGCCGACCTCGTGCTCGAGGAGATGGCCCTGACCCGTCGCTGGGTGCTCGCCATCACCGGCAGCGAGGGCGCGCTGTCCCATCGCCGGGTGCTCGGTCGCGCGGTCCAGCTGCGCAGCCCGTACATCGACGCGCTCTCCCTGATCCAGCTCCGGGCGCTCAAGCGGCTGCGCGCCGGGGTGGCGCCCGAGGAGGTCGCCGACCTGCGCCGGCTGCTGCTGCTGAGCGTCAACGGTGTGGCCGCCGGCCTGCAGAACACGGGCTGAGCATGTCCGTCGGACTTTCCGGTGCGCACGGCCTCACCCGGGCCATGGCCGACGGCGTCGTGCCGCTCGACGGCGGGCTGTCCAACGCGCTCGAGAGCGCGGGCCTCGACCTGTCCGGCGCGCTGTGGTCCGCGCGCCTGCTGCGCGATGACCCGGGCGCGATCGAGGCCGTCCATGGGCGGTACTTCGAGGCGGGTGCGCGGGTTGCGATCGGGGCGAGCTATCAGGCCTCGTTCGACGGATTCGCCGCCGTCGGCATCGAGGCGGAGCAGGCCGCGGCCCTGATGCGCCGGTCGGTGGACCTGGCCCGCGCCGCCGTCGAGCAGCAGGGGCTCGCCGGTCAGGCCTGGGTCGCGGCCTCGATCGGCCCCTACGGCGCGGTCCTCGCCCACGGCGAGGAGTACACGGGCGCGTACGCGGCCCCGGGCTGGACGGGCCGCGCCGCCGGCGCGCTGAGCGTCGGCGACCTGCGGGCGTTCCACCGGCCGCGGATCGACGCGCTGCTCGAGGCGTCGCCCGACCTGCTCGCGATCGAGACGATCCCGGCCGCCGCCGAGGCCGAGGCGCTGCTGCTCGAGGTGGCCGAGCT
Organism: Pengzhenrongella sp.; assembly: GCF_036565025.1. NCBI lineage: Bacteria > Bacillati > Actinomycetota > Actinomycetes > Micrococcales > Pengzhenrongella > Pengzhenrongella sp. Next base: position 19,286 of record NZ_DATCNW010000103.1, on the reverse strand, counting down.
CGGGGTCCCGGCCTGGCTCTCGCTGACCACGGTCACCGATCCGGACGGCTCGGTGCGCACCCGGCTGGGCGAGGACGCCGCCGAGGTGTTCGCGATGGCCGCCGACGTCGACGATGTGCTCGCGGTCGGCGTGAACTGCACCGATCCGGCCGGGGTGCTGGCCGCGGTCCGGGTTGCCGCGCGGGCGTCGGGCAAGCCGGTCGTCGTCTACCCGAACTCGGGCGAGACCTGGGACGGCGCGGCCCGCCGGTGGCGCGGTTCGGCGGGCTTCTCGGCCGACCTGGTGGCGAGCTGGGTGGACGCGGGCGCGCGCCTCGTCGGCGGCTGCTGCCGGGTCGGGGCCGACGAGATCGCCCAGATCGTGGCCGCGCTCGAGCGCCGCGCTCGCAGCCAGAAGACGGAGGAGCAGTCGGTGACCGATGTCTGAGACCACGAGCGCCTCCGGTGGGTCGGGCCTGCCGCCCGGCACCTGGGAGGCCCAGTGCCCGGTCGACCGGGCGTGGTTGAGCGACGCCGTGCGGATCGTGGAGGCGGACAGCAACCGGTCCGCGGACACGCACCTGCTCACCTTCCCGCTGCCGGCGCACTGGGGCATCGACCTGTACCTCAAGGACGAGTCCGTGCACCCGACGGGCAGTCTCAAACACCGCCTCGCGCGATCGCTGTTCCTGTACTCCCTGTGCAACGGGTGGATCGGCGAGGGCACGACGATCATCGAGGCGAGCTCGGGGTCGACGGCGGTCTCGGAGGCCTACTTCGCGCGCCTGCTCGGGCTGCCGTTCATCGCCGTGATGCCGCGCAGCACGTCGGCCGCGAAGATCGCACTGATCACGTTCCAGGGTGGCCAGTGCCACCTGGTGGACTCACCGGGCGAGATCTACGCCGAGTCCCGCCGGCTCGCGGCCGAGACGGGCGGGCGCTATCTGGACCAGTTCACGTATGCCGAACGCGCGACGGACTGGCGCGGGAACAACAACATCGCGGAGACGATCTTCGCCCAGCTCGCCCAGGAGCGGTACCCGATCCCGGAGTGGATCGTCGTCGGCGCGGGGACCGGCGGGACGTCGGCGACCATCGGGCGCTACGTGCGCTACCGGCGGCACGCGACGAGGCTGTGCGTGGTCGACCCGGAGAACTCCGCGTTCTTCGGTGGCTATGCCGCCCGCGACGTCGGTCACGTCACGGATGCGGGCTCGCGCATCGAGGGCATCGGCCGACCGCGCGTCGAGCCGTCGTTCCTGCCGACGGTGATCGACGCGATGTTCCAGGTCCCCGACGCGGCCTCCGTGGCGGCCATGCGCTGGTGCACCGACCAGCTGGGCCGCTCGGTCGGCGGATCGACCGGGACCGCGCTCTGGGGCGCCCTCCAGCTGATCGCCGGCATGCGTGCCCGGGGCGAGCACGGCAGCGTCGTCACCCTGCTGTGCGACGGCGGTGAGCGTTACCGCGGCACCCTGTACGACGACGAGTGGCTCGCCCGGCAGGGCATCGACCCGGCGCCGTACGCCGCCCAGCTCGACGGATTCCTCGGCTCAGGTCGGCTCGGCCCGTAGGTCAGGCGCACCGCTCGGCAGCGCGCAGGAGCGGGGCCCCACCCGAAGGCGAGGCCCCGCTCGGTGCGTCGAGCTAGGACGCCGACGGCGACGGGCTCGAGGACGTCAATGTCCCCGGGCAGCCGTGGCTGATCACGAACTGGGCGTTGGTCTTGACGCCGTTGTAGCTGGCGACCGCGACGCCGATCAGGGCGCTGGGGTCCTGGTACGCGGCCTGGTACTTGAACGAGCCGTTACCGGACTGCACCATCGCGAACGTTCCGGACGGCAGGGTGATGTCTGCGGCCGTGGCTTTGTTGGCCGTGAGCACGAAGAGCAGGTAGGGCGCCACGCCGTCGGCGCAGCGGTTGTCTTGGAGGGTGCCGTCGGAATTCAGGCCCTGGCCCGAGTAGGTGACGGTGTTCGTGTAGTGCGGGGAAGCGGACGCAGACGAGATCGCGCTGAAGCCCAGGATCGTCAGGACCCCAACGCAGAGAAGTGCGAGTAGCTTTTTCACGGATTGCTCCTTGGTCGGTGAGGTGCTCGGTGCACCGGGATTTCAACTCACGCCGGGACCGCGATTCCTCTCCCCCGGAACCACTCATACAGGACAAAGCGGACGCTACGCCTGCACGCGCGGCTGATTCTGCGGCCGTGCGGGTGAAGTCTTGCGAGGGCGGACCCGCGTGCGAGCGGCAGCCCGGGGGAGCCCGGCCGATCCAGGGGGGAATCTGCGGTGACCGGTCTCGGTTGGCAACGTCGGCGCCCGAAACCGGGTGCTGAGAAGTCTTCACGCCACCGCCACCCGCCGCGCTGTCCAAACGGGAGAACTCGGGCCGGGCGGATGACAGCATTCGGGTGCGGACCCGCACGGACCGCGGACAGCTCAACCGTTTGACGAACCGGAGAGACACCTTGGCCCACACCGATCCGCACACCTGGTTCCTGCCCGAGGGGGAGATCGCGCGCAGCCCCGCGTTCACCTCGGGCAACGAGGTGACGGCGCTGGTCGACGGCGAGGCCTATTTCGCCCACCTGGCGGCCCGCCTGGCCGCGCAGCGGTCCGGGGACTACCTGCACCTGACGGCCTGGCGCGCGACCGGGAACCTACAGCTCGAACCCACCGTCCCGGGCGCCCCGACCCTGCTGGAGCTGGTGCGGGACCTGACCGCGCGCGGGGTCACGGTGCGGTCCCTGACCTGGCTGGCCGGGATGGGCGGCGGGAGCGGCGGTGGCGGCGTGCTGGGATCCTCGCAGATCGCGGACAACATCTCCTTCGTCGAGGAGGCCAACGCGGCCGGTGCCACGGCCGTGCTCGACAAGCGGAACGTGTTCGCGTCCTCCCACCACCAGAAGTCGGCGGCGCTGAGCAGCGACGGAGACGACTGGGCGTACGTCGGGGGCATCGACATCGCACCGGACCGGTGGGACACGCCGGACCACGACCAGGCGCCGGGCCGGACCCGCGACGTGTTCGACGGCTGGCACGACGTGCACTCCGCGATCCGCGGACCGGCCGTGGCCCAGGTGTGGCAGAACTTCACCGAGCGGTGGAACGACCCGACCCCCGCGCACGGCGTCCCGACCCTGCCCGGGCCGACCGTGCCGGAACCCATCACCGCCCGCGCGCCCGAGCCGCCGGCCGTCTCGACCCAGCACGTCCAGCTGCTCCGGACCCTCGCGTGCGGGCCGTCGTCGTTCCTGCCCGACGGCGAGCAGAGCGTGCGACTCGGCTACGAGCGGGCCATCGAGCGCGCCGAGCACTACGTCTACCTCGAGGACCAGTACCTCTGGCCGTGCACCGGCGACTTCACCCGCGGTCCCGGTGGACTGGTGACCAAGCTGCACGAGGCCACCCTGCGCGGCGTCAAGGTGATCCTGGTGCTCGCCCACCGCAACGACCTCGCCCTGACCGGGCCGTACCACAACCAGATGCAGCAGGACGTGCTCGACCTGCTCCGCAAGGACCGCCCGGAGAACGTGTTCGTCTTCGACCTGCGCAACGAGGCGGGCACGGACATCTACGTGCACGCGAAGGTGATGATCGTGGACGACTGCCTCGCGGTGATCGGCTCGTCCAACATCAGCCGCCGCTCCCAGACGTCGGACTCCGAGCTCTCGATCGCCGTCGTGGACGACGACGTCGTGCCGTCGGCGATGGATGGGGTACCGGTCTCGGTCTGCCGGTTCGCCAAGGACCTCCGGGTCGCGCTCTGGTCCGAGCACCTCGGGCTCGGCGGTTCGGGGCTGCTGGAGGACCCGATCGAGGCCCTCGCGCGGTGGCCCGACGAGGCGGCCTCGACGCCGCAGGCGCCGAAGCAGGTCCACCACGCCGTCGTGCACTACGTCGACAGCGAGCGCCCGCTGCCGCTCGCACCGGACATCAGCGGGATCATGAACCTGGAGACCACCTGCTCCTGAACGCCCTTGATCGCGTTCGCCGGTGGCTCAGAACGGGTGCAGCAGCCGGTGCAGGAACTGCTTGGTCCGTTCGTGCTGCGGGTCCCGGAGCAGCGTCTTCGGGTCGCCGTGCTCCACGATCCTGCCGCCGTCGACGAAGGCCACCCGGTGCGCGACCTCGCGGGCGAACTCGAGCTCGTGCGTCACGATCACCATCGTCCAGCCCTCGTGCGCGAGCTCCTTGATCAGGCGCAGCACGTCCCCCACGAGCTCGGGGTCCAGGGCCGACGTCGGCTCGTCGAACAGCAGGAGCTGGGGCTTGAGCGCGAGCGCGCGCACGATTCCCACCCGCTGCTGCTGGCCCCCGGACAGCTCATGGGGGTAGCTGTCGCGCTTCTCGGTCAGCCCGACCCGGTCGAGGAGGGCGAGCGCCTCGGTCGTCACCTCGGCGACCGGGCGGCGCTGCACGATGACCGGGCCCTCGATCACGTTCTCGAGCACGGTCTTGTGCGGGAACAGGTTGTAGTGCTGGAAGACCATGGCCGAGCGGTCGCGCAGCGCCGCGAGCCGGCTCCGCGCCGGCGCGGTCGTGAAGTCGAGGGACAGCTCCCCGCCGACGTCGATCGTCCCGCCGTCGGCCAGCTCCAGGCCGTTCAGGCAGCGCAGCACGGTCGTCTTGCCGGAGCCCGACGGTCCGATCAGGGCGAGCACCCGGCCGCGGTCGACGGTCAGGTCGATGGACTTGAGCACCTCGTTGTTGCCGAAGCTCTTGCGCAGGCCGCGCACGGTGAGCAGGGGGGCCGACGAGTCGGTGGGCAATGGATCAGTGGGCGACATAGCGGTCCAATCTCTTCTCGAGGGATCCCTGCACCGTCGACAGGACGAGGCAGATGACCCAGTAGACGAGCGCCGCCTCCAGGTACAGCAGCATGAACTTCTGGCTGAACGCGGCCGCCTGCTGTGCCTCGCGGAAAAGGTCCGTGACCAGGATCAGCGAGGCGAGCGAGGTGTCCTTGACCAAGGAGATGAAGGTGTTGGACAGCGGCGGCACGGACACCCGCGCCGCCTGGGGCAGGATGATCCGGGTCAGCGCTCGACGGTGCGACATGCCGATCATGTACGCGGCCTCCCACTGGCCCCGGGGCACCGACAGGATCGCGGCCCGGATGACCTCGGCGGCGTACCCGCCGACGTTGAGCGAGAACGCGATCGCGGCGCTCGGCCACGGGTTGATGACGACCCCGACCGACGGCAGCCCGTAGAAGATCACGAACAGCTGCACCAGCAGAGGCGTGCCGCGGACCACCGAGATGTACGCGCGAGCGAGGCCCGACAACCACCGGCTGCTGGCCAGCCGCATCAGCGCGAGCACGAGCGCGAGCAGCAGCCCGATCGTGAAGGACACCAGGGCGAGCGGGATGGTGCCGGTGATCGCCCCGCGCACGATCGGCCACAGGGAGCTCCAGAACAGGTCGACGGGGGACTGGTTCATCGCCGTGACTCGTCGATCGCCGCCCTACTTCGCGGCGTCCACGGAGACGTCCGCGCCGAAGTACTTCTCGGAGAGCCTGGTCAGCGTGCCGTCCGCGGCCAGGGCGTCCAGGGCCTTGCTGCTCGCCTTCGCGAGCGCTGAACCGCCCTTCGCGAACGCCAGCGCACTGCGGGACGTGGCCTCGGACTCGGCCGCCACCTTCAGGCCCTTCGCGCCGGTCTGCTTCTTGTAGTCCAGGAAGGTGAGCTTGTCGTTCACGGTCGCGTCCACCCGGCCCTGCTCGACGAGCGCGACGGACTGGGACCAGCCCTCGACCCCCTGCACCTTCGCGCCGCTCTTCTGCGCGAGCGCGTACCACTCGCTGGTCAGCGACTGGGCCGTCGTCTTGCCCTTGAGGGAGCCGAACGACGTGATGGAGGTGTTGTCCTGCGGTACGACGATGACGCCCTTGGAGTACGTGTACGGCGTGGAGAAGACGTAGGACGCCTGGCGTTCGGGGGTGATCGAGACCTGGTTGGCGATCACGTCGAACCGGTGGGCCGTGAGCCCGGCGAAGATCGCGTCCCACTGGGTCTCCTGGAACGTCGCGGAGACGCCGAGCTTCTTCGCGACGGCCTGCACCACCTCGACGTCGTAGCCGGTCAGCTTGCCGGAGCCTCCCGCGTGGTACGAGAACGGCCGGTAGGTGCCCTCGGTGCCCACCGTGAGCGTGCCGGCCTGCTGCACCTTGGTCAGCGAGTCGTCCTTGCCCGCGGCGCCGGCCGAGGAGCATCCGGTCAGGGCCAGCGCGGCCAGGGCGACGACTGCGACGAGGGTGATCTTCGGGTTCTTCATGGGGGGCCTTCCAGAGGGGTGCCGCCAGGGACGGGTCGTGATCGAGGTGCCCGACGGCGCCACGGAAGGGAGCCGCTCGGTCTGTACGGGGGTGAAACTGCCGGACGCAGGTCGTCCGTCGTGCCGGCGCCGGATGGGCGCGGGCTCAGCTCAACAGCTGGAGTGAATGGTCCGACAACACCCGCTCGCCGCGGCGCGGGCCGTGGGCGAGCTGCAGGTGAGGTGAACGGACATGCCCCCAGTGCACCACGGGCGCCCGCGCGCCCCGTCCTCGGGTCAGCCAGCGAGACGCGACCATCCACCTGTCGGCCCTAGACCGGTGCCCGGACGAGAGCACCCGAACGCCTCCGGGAGCGCTTCCAACGACGCCGCGCTAGGTTCGGAAACCGGAGCCTGGGTGCCGTCCATCGGGGACGGGGCCGGACCTGACGAGGGGGCAATGATGAGCGATCCGATTCAGCCGTGGCCGCTGGTGAAGCAGGGCAGCGCGGGACATCCCGTGAAGACCCTGCAGTACCTGCTTCGTGCGCAGGGGCACCCCGTCGTGGTGGACGGCATCTTCGGGCCGAACACGAACGCCGCGGTTCGTTCGTTCCAGGCGGACAAGAGCCTCATCGTGGACGGCGTCGTCGGCGCCAACACGTGGACCGCCGTCTTCATCCGGGTGCTCTCGGGCAGCACCGGTGACGCCGTGCGCGGGGTCCAGGAGGAGTTCCAGTTCCGCAACCTGTCCGGCGACCCGAGCCAGGGTCCGCAGGTCGACGGCATCTTCGGCCCGGTGACGGACGCCGCGGTGCGCGGCTTCGAGAGCGCCCTCGGCCTCGCCGCCGACGGCAAGGTCGGCGCCGTCACCTGGCGAGCCCTGGTCAGCGGAATGCTCTCCTTCTGACCCACCCCGCGGCGCCGAGAAGTCGATTTCCGCCCGTAAGATCCGGTTCGGACGGGCGGAAATCGACTTCTCGGCGGTTGTTCTGTATCGGCCGCGCTCTACGCGGAGTGGTCGAGTCGCGGTACCGGCTGCGGTTCGCCGGGGCGGAGCACCGGGGTGTCGCCCCCGGGGAGAAGTTGCTTAAGGTCGCCTCCAACTCCTGACCTTCTTCATCTCCTCCAGTAGAGAGACAACGAGCCGACATCGTGCTTTGCGACTACCTCACGCCCAAAACCACCCTGTTCGCCGATGACGTCACGCAGTGGCGCGACGCCGTCGAACGGGTCGCCGCACCGCTGCTCGACAACGGCGCGATCACGCGCGACTACGTGGCGGCGATGATCGACTCGATCGCGGCCGGCGGCACGTACATCGACCTCGGCTTCGGCATCGCGCTCGCGCACTCTCGGCCCGAGGACGGCGTGGTCGCGACCGGTCTGTCGAGCCTGCGCGTGCGGCCGTCCGTGCTGCTCAACGACGACCCGTTGCACCCCATCGACCTGTTCATCTGCCTGGCCGCCGTCGACAACCAGGGTCATCTCGGCACGTTGATGGAGCTGGCCCGCCTGCTGATCGACGGCGAGCGCCGAACCCGCCTCCTCGCCGCGCGCACCACCGCCGAGATCTCGGCGGTCATCCAAGGAAGCGCGACCCCGGAATGAACCACGGCGTGGCCCGGCGAAGAACATCGACACGTGTCAGACCCAGCGCGGTCCCTGGTGCGCGCTGCGTCTGACACGTCCTGGAGCCCGGAGCGGACGGCCGGCTCTGGGCGGCTGGGATACTGGGGGAACGTAGCCGCCCCCGATCGCAGGCGGTGCCGCCCCCGCACCGACGGTGCACCGTCGGCGAGAATGGAGACCTGAATCTTCGTGTCGCTCCCGCTCCCGTACCCGGCGCCCCGCAGACTCCGCATGGTCGCGACCGACCTCGACGGAACGATCATTCCGCACGGCAGGACGATCTCGGCGCGCACCGCCGACGCCCTGCGGGCCTGCGAGGAGGCGGGCGTCGTGGTGGTCTACGTGACGGGCCGGCCGCCGCGCTGGCTCGAGCCGGTGGTCGCGGCGATGGCGCACTCGCGCGTCGCGATCTGCGCGAACGGGTCGATCACCGTGAACCTCGGGACCGACGCGATCGTCATGCTGCACCCGATCCCGAACGACGTCGTCCGGGAGGTCGCCCGGCGGCTGCGCGCGGTCGTGCCCGACATCGTCTTCGCGTTCGAGACCCCTGACTCGGTGTTCGTCGAGGCGGGGTACGAGGCGGCCCGCGGGCCTCGCGTGGAGGGGCTCGCGCCCCGGGCGCTCGAGCCGGGCGAGCAGCTGGAGGCGTCCACGATCGAGGAGCTCCTCGACGACCAGCCGATCATCAAGCTGGTCGCGTTCAGCCCCGGATCGACCCCCGACGCCCTGCTGGCCGCGGGCCGGATCCACGTCACGGACCTGGTCGCGCCCACCCACTCGAGCCCGGCGATCGCGCTGCTCGAGATGGGCCCGCTCGGCGTGACCAAGGCGTCGAGCCTGGGCGACCTCGCCGCGTCGTGGGGCATCGATCCCGCCGACGTGGTCACCTTCGGCGACATGCCGAACGACGTCGACATGCTCCGCTGGTCCGGCACCAGCTACGCGATGTCCGGCGGCCACCCCGACGCGATCGCCGCGGCGGACCACCTGGCGCCCCCCGCCGCGGACGACGGCGTCGCCCAGGTCCTCGACGACCTGCTGTCTCGACGGCCGGTTTTGGGAAGGATGTGAGCGCGGCGCGCTCACATCCTTCCCGATCTTCGGGTCCGCCGCCGAACCGAGCAGGATTCGAGAAGCGCAGGTCACCGAGCCGCAACTAGCCTGACGGTCATGGGCATCACCCGCGGGTGCCACCGTGGCGGAGCCCGCGCACGACGTCGGCGGCGGCCGCCTGGTGGCCACCGTGACCTTCCCCGACGGCAACGTCCCTCGGGCTGCTTCAGGACCCATGAACCGCCCGACCAAGGGAGACACGATGAGCACGGACACCAGGACGGACCCGCGGTCGCCTGCGCAGCACGTTGCCGACCGCCACGATCTGATCCGGGTCCAGGGTGCTCGCGTGAACAACCTCAAGGACATCAGCATCGAGATCCCGAAACGCCGGCTGACGGTGTTCACCGGTGTCTCGGGCTCGGGCAAGAGCTCGCTGGTGTTCGCCACGATCGCCGCGGAGTCGCAGCGGATGATCAACGAGACGTACAGCGCCTTCGTGCAGGGCTTCATGCCGACCCTCGCGCGACCGGACGTCGACGTGCTCGACGGGCTGACCACGGCGATCATCGTCGACCAGGAGCGGATGGGCGCCAACATCCGCTCCACCGTCGGCACCGCGACCGACGCCAACGCGATGCTGCGCATCCTGTTCAGCCGGCTCGGGCAGCCGCACATCGGCTCGGCCCAGGCGTTCTCCTTCAACGTCGCCTCGATCAGCGGAGCCGGCGCGGTGACCATCGAGCGGGGTGGCAGCACGACGAAGGAGCGGCGTAGCTTCAGCATTCTCGGCGGCATGTGTCCGCGCTGCGAGGGCCGGGGCTCGGTCACCGACTTCGACCTGACCCAGATGTTCGACGACAGCAAGTCGCTCAACGGGGGAGCGCTCACGATCCCCGGCTACAGCATGGACGGCTGGTGGGGCCGGATCTTCAGCCAGCTCTTCGACGCGGACAAGCCGATCGGCAAGTTCACCAAGCGGGAGCTCCATGACCTGCTGTACAAGGAGCCGACCAAGATCAAGGTCGAGGGCATCAACCTGACGTTCGAGGGTCTGATCCCGAGGATCCAGAAGTCATTCCTGTCCAAGGACGTCGAGGCGATGCAGCCGCACATCCGCGCCTTCGTGGAGCGCGTGGTGACGTTCACCGTCTGCCCCGACTGCGACGGCACCCGGCTCACCGCGGCCGCTCGATCCTCGAAGATCGCGGGGGTCAGCATCGCGGACGCCTGCGCCATGCAGATCAGCGATCTGGCCGCGTGGGTCGGCGGCCTGGACGAGCCGTCGGTGGCGCCGCTGCTGGGGGCGCTGCGGGCGTCCCTCGACTCGTTCGTCGAGATCGGGCTCGGCTACCTCAGCCTCGACCGCCAGTCGGGCACGCTGTCCGGCGGCGAGTCGCAGCGCGTGAAGATGATCCGCCACCTCGGGTCCTCGCTCACCGACGTCACCTACGTGTTCGACGAGCCGACCATCGGGCTGCACCCGCACGACATCCAGCGGATGAACGAGCTGCTGCTGGCGCTGCGCGACAAGGGCAACACGGTGCTGGTCGTGGAGCACAAGCCGGAGGCGATCGTGATCGCCGACCACGTCGTCGACCTCGGCCCCGGCGCCGGGACAGCGGGCGGCACCGTCTGCTTCGAGGGCACCGTCGAGGGGCTGCGGGCCAGCGGCACCCTCACCGGTCGTCACCTCGAGGACCGGGCCGCCGTCAAGAAGACGGTGCGGACGCCCACCGGCACCCTCGAGATCCGGGGCGCGAACGAGCACAACCTGCGCGACGTCGACGTCGACCTCCCGCTCGGGGTGCTCGTCGTCGTCACCGGCGTCGCCGGCTCCGGCAAGAGCTCGCTCGTGCACGGCTCGATCCCCGCCGGCGCGGGTGTGGTGTCGATCGACCAGGGCGCGATCAAGGGCTCCCGGCGGAGCAACCCCGCGACCTACACCGGGCTGCTCGACCCGATCCGCAAGGCGTTCGCCAAGGTCAACGGCGTGAAGCCGGCGCTGTTCAGTGCGAACTCCGAGGGCGCCTGCCCCGGCTGCAACGGCGCCGGCGTCATCTACACGGATCTGGCCATGATGGCGGGGGTCGCGACCACCTGCGAGGAGTGCGAGGGCCGGCGGTTCCAGGACTCGGTGCTGGAGTACCACCTCGGCGGCAAGGACATCAGCGAGGTGCTCGCGATGTCGGTGACCGAGGCCGAGGTGTTCTTCGGCGCGGGCGAGGCGCGCACGCCGGCGGCGCACGCCATCCTCGACCGGCTCGCCGACGTCGGGCTCGGCTACCTCAGCCTCGGCCAGCCGCTGCCGACGCTGTCCGGCGGCGAGCGGCAGCGGCTCAAGCTGGCCACCCACCTCGGCGAGAAGGGCGGCGTCCTGGTCCTCGACGAGCCGACCGCGGGCCTGCACCTGGCCGACGTCGAGCAGCTGCTCGGCCTGATCGACCGGCTCGTCGACTCCGGCAAGTCGGTGATCGTCATCGCGCACCACCAGGCGGTCATGGCGCACGCCGACTGGATCATCGACCTCGGCCCCGGCGCCGGTCACGACGGCGGGCGGATCGTCTTCGAGGGCACCCCCACCGACCTCGTCGCCGCCCGCTCCACCCTCACCGGCGAGCACCTGGCGGCGTACGTCGGCGCCTGAGGCGTCAGGCAGTCGGCGCGTTGGCATCGGCCGCCAGGGTGGCCAGGTCCTGCTCGGGGACGGGGAAGCCGGGGAAGCGGGCGAGCCGCACCAGCGGGATCGCGCGCATCATCTCCCCATGCTGCGCGTCGAAGAGCATGTCCGCCAGCTCGCCGGTGCCGAGCCGGGCGAGCAGCCGCGGTCCCGCGACCGGGTGGTCGAGCCAGGCCGAGACGGGGGAGTCCGGCGACAGCGGCGCGCGCAGGTCGTCACCCGTGAGGTGCACGACGGCGGTCAGCCGGACGTCGCGCGAGGAGGCCCCGACGCGGATCTGGAAGTCCCCGCCCTCGACGACCCAGCGGCCCAGCGGTGTGTGCCAGAACGAGAACGCGCGCGCGTCGAGCGTCAGGCTCACCCGCGTGGACGCGCCCGGCTCGAGGTGCACCTTCGTGAACGCCTTGAGCTCCTGCTCCGGGCGGAAGACCGAGCTCTCGGGGTCCGCGACATAGATCTGCACAGTCTCTCGACCGGCCACCGCGCCGGTGTTGGCGACCGTGAGCGAGACCTCGAGCGAGGGCGCCGCGCCGTCGTCGTGCACGGTCGTGGCGAGGTCGGAGTACTCGAAGGTCGTGTACGACAGGCCATGCCCGAACGGGTAGGCGACCTCGAGCGCGTGCGCGTCGTACCAGCGGTAGCCGATGAGCAGGCCCTCCCCGTAGCGGACCGTCCCGTGCTCACCGGGGAAAGCGCCGATCGTCGGGTTGTCGGCGTACTGCACCGGCACGGTCTCGGCGAGCTTGCCGGACGGGTTCACCGCGCCGAGCAGCAGGTCGACGACGGCACTGCCGCCCGCCTGGCCACCCAGCCAGCCCTCGAGCACGGCGCGCGCGTGGCGGCGCCACGGCGCGAGCGAGACGACGGACCCGTTGGACAGCACGACGACGACGTTCGGGTTGACCGCCGCGATCGCCGCCAGCAGGTCGACCTGCGGCGCCGGCAGGTCCAGGTGCGCACGGTCGTAGCCCTCGGACTCATGCGACGCGGGCAAGCCCGCGAAGAGCACCACGACCTCGGCGTCGCGCGCGTTCGCCACAGCCTGCGCGAGGAGCTTCGGGTCGGCCTCCTGCGCCTCCACCACGAACCCGGGCGCGAACGTGACCTCGCGGGATCCGTCCGTGGCCGCGCGCAACGCGGTCAGCGAGTCGTCCAGCCGCGTGGGCACGACCTGCGAGCTGCCGGCGCCCTGGTAGCGGGGCGTGCGGGCCGGCTCGCCGATCACCGCGATCGTCCCGCCGGTGCGCGGGTCGAGCGGCAGGATCGCGCCGTCGTTCTTGAGCAGGACGGCGCTCGCGGCCGCGGCCTCGCGCGCCAGGGCGTGGTGCGCGTCGACGTCGAACGTCTGGCCGGGCGCGAGCGCGGGCAGGGCCCGGTCGACCAGGCCGAGGACCCGGGTGACCCCCTGGTCGACGTCGGCCAGCGAGAGGGTGCCGGTGGCGACCGCGTCGAGGATCTTGCGCGCGCCGGCTCCGCTGGAGGACGGCATCTCCAGGTCGAGGCCCGCGTGCACGCCCGCCGCGCGCTCGTTGACGGCGCCCCAGTCCGAGACGACGACGCCGTCGTAGCCCCAGTCCCCGCGCAGCACGTCGGTGAGCAGCCAGCGGTTCTCCGAGGCGTACACGCCGTTGACCTTGTTGTACGAGCACATCACGGTCCACGGCTTGGCCGTGGTGACCACGCGCTCGAAGGCCGGCAGGTAGATCTCGCGCAGGGTGCGCTCGTCGACCTCCGCGGAGACGGACATCCGCTCGGTCTCCTGGTTGTTGGCCGCGAAGTGCTTGAGCGAGGTGCCCACGCCCCGGCTCTGGATGCCGCGCACGAGCGACGCGCCGAGCTCGCCGGCGAGCAGCGGGTCCTCGGAGAAGTACTCGAAGTTCCGCCCGCACAGCGGCGAGCGCTTCATGTTGACCCCCGGGCCGAGCAGGACGGCGACCTGCTGGGCACGGCACTCGTCGCCGAGCGCCGCGCCGACCCGGGTGAGCAGCTCGACGTCCCAGGTCGAGGCGAGCCCGGCCGCGGGCGGGAAGCAGGTGGCCGGCACGCTGTCCCCGATGCCGAGGTGGTCGCCCTCCTGGGCCTGCTTGCGCAGCCCGTGCGGCCCGTCGGTCACCATGACCGCCGGGATGCCGAGCCGCGGGACCGGCTCGGTGTGCCAGAAGTCGGACCCGTCCAGCAGGGCGGCCTTCTCCTCCAGCGTGAGGCTGGTGAGCAGGGTGGGGATGTCGAGGCGGGGGGAGCGGTCGAGCTGGGCGGTCATGCGCGGAACTCCTTCGGGTGCGGGTCATGACGGGTCGGGTCCGGACCGGTGCGTCGGTTGTTCGTGATCACCATGGTCCGTCGCTGTTGGCAGCCTAGCGGCAAACCCGACCGATCGGTAGGTATTGATCGACATAGGCTTCGCGGGAGACGCGACCACGGCTGTTGGGCGAGGAGGAGGATTCGTGACGATCGAGGTGCAGCGCGGCTACGCGAAGGGGCGGGCCAAGCGCAAGCAGATTCTCGAGGCGGCGATGGCACTGTTCGGCGAGGTCGGCTACCGCTCGGCGTCCCTGCGTGAGATCGCCGCGCGGTGCGGACTGTCCCACCCCGGGCTGTTGCACCACTTCGCGAGCAAGGAGCTGCTCCTCTCGGCGGTGCTCGAGCACCGCGACGCCGTCGACTCCGATCGGTATGCGCTCACGGCGGGTTCGGGGGTGGAGCAGCTCGGGCGCCTCGTCGACCTCGTCGCGCACAACGCCGAGGTGCCCGGGATCGTCGAGCTCTACGCGGCACTTTCCACCGAGGCCGTGGCGGCCGATCATCCGGCGCACGCCTTCTTCGTGCGTCGCTACGCCCAGAGCCGTGCCCGCATGACGAACTCGTTCACGCTCGCGGAGGCGCAAGGTGCGCTGCGCCCGGGCATTCGGCCGGAGCAAGCGGCCGTGGTGCTGATCGCGGTCATGGACGGGCTTCAGGTGCAGTGGCTGCTCGACCGGCGCTCCGTCGACATGGCCACGACGCTCCGCGCCCACCTCGCGGATCTGCTCACGGTGCCGCTTCCCGGTGCCACTGGCCCCCGAGCACCGACTCCGTCGGCCTGACGGCGACCGCGCGGCGTCGGTCCTGCACCGCGCGGACCAGCAGGAACGCGCTCACGAGCAGGATCCAGACCATGAAGGCGAGCGGGCCGACGAGCGAGAACGGCGCGACGACGACCGCGCCGAGCGAGACGACCGCGACGGCCAGGCCGACGTAGCCGACCCAGCGGGCAAGGAACCGCGTCCGGACGGCGAGGATCGACACCGCGAGGACCAGGAGTCCGCGGGGGACCGTCGCCAGGGCGCCGAACGTCTGCCCGAGACGATCGAGCGGATCGAGGGACAGCAGGACCTGGTTGCTGTATCCGGCGAGGCTGCCGTCGTCGTCGGCCAGCACGAGTGGGATCGCGGCGAGGGCCCCGGAGAGCCAGAACCAGACCGCCACCAGTGCCCCGGAGAGCCCGGCCAGATCGCTCAGCAAGCGGCCCGGGAACTCGGCGTCGCGCACGAGGGAGTGCAGGCCGACGACGAACAGCACCAGCGCGCCGAAGGCCACCGTCTGTGCCATCACGCCCCGGCCGATGAGGTCCAGGCTGTCCTCGAGATACCGGCGCAGGATCGAACCGTTCGCGCCCCCGCTGAGCTCGGACGGGGTTTCGAACCAATGCATTCCGACGACCGTGAGCCCGGCGCAGCCGGTGAGGATGGCGGCCCGTTGCGGTCGTTGCGGTGTGCGATTCTCGTCCGCGCTCACCATTCCCCCTCGAAGGTCGACCCGTTGGCTCGTTTCGAGGGTCGCGAGAGCCCGTTACCCGGGCGTTACGGGTGCGGGGATCGGTGTCGGGTCTCTGTGCGTCGCTCAGTGCATCGAACGTGCACCCCCAGCGCACTTTGGCTGCACTGAGCGCTGCACAGAGCCACATCGAGACGGTCGACCGCGAGACCGCGACCGAATACGCTCACCCGGTGTCGACTTCCGATCCGTCGTGAGCACGGCGCGTCAGCGAGAGTTAATGGCTTGGCTGGATCACGAGTTCGTGGTCGGCTTCCGGCATGACTCCCGATGCCGTCCTCGCGGCCTTTGACGCCCAGATCCGCCGGCACCCAGGGCCGAGCGGGCCGCACGAGGTCGTGGAGCGCGCCGACGGCGTGGTGCGGATCCTGTCCGCGGGGTGGGCGGGGGTGACCTGGTCGGACCTCGATGGCTCGACCGCCGACGCCGCCATCGCCGCGCAGGTCGACCGGTTCGCCGAGCTCGCGCGGCCGTGGGAGTGGAAGCACTACAGCTACGACGAGCCGTCCGACCTGGCCGCGCGACTCCTCGCAGCCAGCCTGGCCCCCGAGCCTGCCGAGGCGCTGATGGTCGCGGAGATCGCGGACCTCGCCCTGGACGTGTCGCCGCCGTCGGGCATCGAGCTGCTGGCGGTGACCGACGCGCGAGGGGTTGAGGCGCTGGTGCGCGTGCACGACGACGTCTTCGGCGGGGACCATTCCGAGCTGGGTGCGCAGGTGCTGGCCGCCCTCTCGCAGGACCCGCCCGGGGCCGCGGCCGTGATCGCCTCGTTCGAGGGGACCGCCGTCGCCGCCGGACGGGTGGAGTTCCGCGAGGGCACCGATTTCGCCAGCATCTGGGGCGGCGGAACCCTGCCGGCCTGGCGCCGGCGCGGCGTGTTCCGCTCGATGGTGGCGCACCGCGCAGCCCTCGCCGCGGCGCGCGGGTTCCGCTACCTGCAGGTCGACGCATCCCCGGACAGCCGGCCGATCCTGCGCAGGCTAGGTTTCGTGGAGCTCGCGACGACGACGCCGTTCGTGTTCCCCGGCTAGTCCGGGCCCGGGCAGCGGTTTCGTGGCCCCAGCGCCAGGGAGGATGTGCACTCGAGTTCGCCATTCCGACGCGAGTTCGCCGTTTCAGAACGGCGAACTCGAGGGCAAAATGACGAACTCGGCGGCTCGGCCGGGGCGCGCGGGCGAACAATGCCTGCCGCGTGGTGGTCCGATTAATTCGGACGGTGCTCAGCCGGCGAGGTGATGTCGACCGACCACCCCGCTCAAAGTGAGGAGATATGCCCTCGCCGCGACTCACGCTGCGCAGATGGGTGCCGATGGGTGGGACATGCGACTTCGTTGGCCATTTGCCGTTGCCCTCGCGGGGGTCTTGCTGGGCGCGACCTGGTACGGGGTGGCGTCCGCGGTGGTGCCCGTCGTGGTGGACGCCTACCAGAGCTACCAGGACGAGCGCACGTCGGCGGCGGAGGACGCGCGCTTTGAGGCAGTCTTGGAGCAGGCCCTGCCGGCTGCCGAGGCGCTGGCGACCATCACGCTGCCTGACGGGGTTGACGAGTGTGCGCCGGGCCTGGCTGTTTCCGTCACGGGTGGACTTTGCTGGCAGGGAAATGCGTCACCTGTCGCGACGGCTCGTGCGCTCGCTGCCAAGCTGAGGCGGATCGGCGCGACCGAGGTGACTCCTCGATGTGTCAGGCACCCGCGCGTCGGCGAGTTCTGCAGCGTCACAGCGCAACTGGAAGGGCAGGAGTTCAACGCATTCCTCGGCCCGAAGTGCTTCACGATCACGCCCGCTTGCACGGTCCGAGGCGTCTCTGTGAGCGGTGGCGTGGGCGTATTCAACACCGTGCCCAACCTTCCGCGGGGCACCCCGATCCCGCTGACGTCGCCTCGCTAGCTCGTACTCTCACCGCCGGACGAGGCCTCTGCGGGCGAGGCTCCACTGGACGAGGCCTCTCCGGACGAATCTTCACTGGGGCAGGCTCGCCCATCGCCGCGGCACACCGCGATCAGGTTGCGCTCCACGACGCCGAGCGCCTCGATGGTCGCCGCGCATCCGGCAGCGTCGAGCCCCCCCGTCGTGGCCTGCTCCAGCTGCTCCCAGATCTGCTCCACCGCGGTGCGCAGCGGCGCGCTCGCGGGGGTGGCTTCGATGATCGTGGAGCGCCGGTCGGTCGGGCTCGGGGTGCGCCGCACGAAGCCGGCTCGCTCGAGGCGCTGGACGGCCCGCGTCATGGTCGCGGCGTCCGAGTCCAGGAGCCGGACCAGGTCGGCCTGGCGCTGGGGGCCGGTGTCCCACAGGTGCATCATCAGGATCTCCTGGCCGGGGTAGAGCCCGACCTCCCGCAGCAGCTTGCCGGCCTGCTCGCGATGGAGCCGGGCGACCCGGAAGATCGCGTAGCTGACCGGTCCACCGGCGGCGGCCGTGGGCCCCGCCGGCACGTGGGTCGTCGGATCAGACATCGCGCCCTCCGTTCCTCGTGGGTACCTCGTGGAAACCGCCCAGTCTAGCCGCGTTGGTTGCTTGAGCAGCGAGAGCCCTTTTGAGCGTGTGAGCGGGTTGGACGGGAATGAGATCGTGTGATTGCCTGTTCGAGCAAGTAACGCTCGACACCGACCACCGAGGAGCCCCACATGAGCACAGCATTCGATCCCGTCACCGTCGGCGGCCGCACCCTGGCCAACCGCATCGTGATGTCGCCCATGACCCGCAGCCGTGCCTTCGGTCCGGGCGCCACCCCCACCGAGCTGATGGCGACGTACTACGCGCAGCGGGCCAGCGCCGGACTGATCATCACCGAGGGGATCCAGCCGTCGTTCGTCGGCCAGGGCTACCCCGACACGCCGGGCCTGCACAGCGAGGCGCAGGTGCAGGAGTGGGCGAAGATCACCGCCGCGGTCCACGAGAACGGCGGACTGATCTTCGCCCAGCTCATGCACTCCGGCCGGATCGGGCACTCGAGCCTGTACGCCGAGCCGATGAACCCCGTCGGCCCTTCGCCGGTCGCCGCCAAGGGCAGCTCGTACACCCATGACGGACCCAAGGACCTCCCGACTCCCCGCGAGCTGACCGCGGCGGACATCGCCGAGACGATCGCCGACTTCGTGTCCGCGGCACGCAACGCGATCGCCGCGGGCTTCGACGGCGTCGAGCTGCACGGAGCGAACGGCTACCTGCTGCACCAGTTCCTGTCCACGAACGCGAACCTGCGGGACGACGAGTGGGGCGGCTCGGTCGAGAGCCGCATCCGGCTGACCGTCGAGGTCGCCCGCGCCGTCGTCGATGCCATCGGTGCCGACCGCACGGGGCTGCGCATCTCTCCGGCGAACCCCATCAACGACATCGTCGAGGATGACTACCAGGCGACCTACCCAGCGCTGCTCGCGGCGCTCAACCCCCTGGGGCTGGCGTTCCTGCACGTCCTTGAGTCGGCCGACCTCGAGCTGACCGCGCAGCTCCGTGCGCAGTGGAACGGCACGTTCCTGCTGAACCCGGCCACCCCCGGTTCGTTCACCGGCCTGGACCAGCTGCGCCTGATCGAGGACGGCGCTGCCGACCTGCTGTCGTTCGGCGCGCTGTTCCTGGCGAACCCGGACCTGCCCGCCCGGCTCGCCGTCGGCGGACCGTTCAACGCGCCGGACTTCTCGACGGCGTTCGGCGGCGACGCCCACGGCTTCACCGACTACCCGACCTTGGACGAGGCCGCAGCGGCCTGAGCATAGCAGGCTTGCGACAGCGCAAGCCTGCTGGAAAGGGATGACCGTGCCACCCGCAGTCGACTACAACGCGCCCGTGATCGCGGAGTTCCGCGCGAATCACGGCCACGTCGGCGGCCGGTTCACCGGCGCGCCACTGCTGCTCCTGCACACGGTGGGAG